>JABGWN010000251.1 GCA_018645535.1 Methanobacteriota archaeon | reverse complement strand
GATGTCTGGAACCGATTCGGTTGCAGAGATTTCCGAATAAGGAATCAGATCCAAACATCGTTTGAGGCTGTAAGCTCGCTTTCAGCTTCTCCTGTGTTAACGACGCCACATGGCTCAATGAGCATCACTTTACACTCTTCAAGAGTGTAAGGACGATGTTTCACACCTTTTGGTACAACATACATTTCTCCTTGGGAAAGTTCCATTGTTTCTGATTCAAATTCGATGAACATCGTTCCTTCGATGACGAGGAAGAATTCATCGGTATCACCATGATCATGCCAAACAAAGTCTCCCTTCAGTTTGACAATTTTAATTTGATAATCGTTGAGTTCTGAGATGATTTTTGGAGTCCAATGTTCCGAAAAGAGAGCAAACTTTTCTGAGAGATTTACTTTATTCATATCCTTCCACTAATAGGCTCTAACAGGAATGTACTGATTGGTTTTTCCCGTAAATTATGATGTATGGGTATATATCTCACTATGAATACCCGTCAATATGGGTCGAAGGGGATGGATAGTTTCCTTGATTTTCCTTTTCTTGGTTTCATCATGGACATCCGCAGTGGAAGACACCCTTCAAAACCGTCCTCATATTCAAGAAACGTTATCGAATGATGTGAATGGTTCAGATGATTACACGGTTGTCTATCAGTTGGATATCCCAAATGAGGCTCAGTACAATGATAATCCAATTCCATACTCAATCGATTCAAGTTCAACCATTGATTTCGACTTCGATCGGGTTGCTTATTATCTCGAGTTAGAAAAACCAAATGAAGGCCGGACATGGGTTTTTGTTTCCTTTCCAAGCATAACCACTCGAACCGATGAATTGGGAGTTCCAACCTATAATTCTGGAATCGTTCATAATCAACTCTTGACGGATGTTGAAATACAATCCAATCATCCAAACTTATCGACGCTTGGTGTAATTGACACAGGAGTTATCGAATTTTGGGGTACGAATTATCAAACTTCAAACACTCTAGGAGTTCCAAACGGGGACGATTCTGTTTATGATTTTGCAGATACGCAATGGGGTTCGGATTCTGCTGGCTATGGGAGTATGCAAATTCACGACTATGAGTCAGGTCAAACGCTCTTTGCATACAATGCGTGGGGTGGTTCAAATATTGACGACCTTGGCATAGGAAGCAATCCTGATGAAGATGGAGACCCTGACTGGACTTTTGCTTCCAACGCTGCAGAATACTCTCTGAAAAGTTTGACTGTTTTGGTTCGATCAGGACCTACTCCATCTGAATTAATGATCACATTACAATCACCTGACGATCATCAAATCGTTCAACGTGATGATGACAACATGGGCGTCTTTCCTGTGAGTGGTTCAACGGAATATACGGTTGATCTGATTCAAGGTAGGTACATTACACTTGAAACAGGTTTTGAATCAGAGTGGGTATCCGTCGCTGTACCATTGAGTTCGAACTTCTATGGCAGTCTCGAGGTTCCAACTGGCTGGCACCGTCTTGAATTTCGTTTCATGAACGCTGAGACTCAAATAGCTTTACAATCCGTAAACCCAGTTGGCGTGGGTGAAGTATTCATTGTTGCAGGACAATCAAATTCTGCGAATTCAGGTGATGCTCCACTTACACCTACTGACTCCAGAGTAAGTACCTGGGGTCCCAGTGGCTGGCGCTTTGGATACGATCCACAACCTGCAGCAACAGACAATCGTGGCTCGCCATGGCCAGTCGCTGGAGATTTACTTGCAAGTCGTTATGATTTGCCTATAGGTTTCCTATCAGTTGGATATGGTGGTACACAAGTCGACCGATGGGTTCCAAGCCAGAATGACTTGTTTCCACGAATTACTGATGCCTTAGATGCAGTTGAACCAAATGGCGCACGAGCCATCCTATGGCATCAAGGGGAAAGCAATGCGGGCGGAACTGCTGCCGAAGATTATGCACGAATGCTTGGAGAAGTCGTTCTCGGAAGTCGAGAATATACTGGTTATGAAATCCCATGGATTGTAGCTCGAGTGAGTTTTGTTCCAAACGGAGACCCTGTGAAAATGGGGTGGATTATTGAGGGTCAAAATGCTGTAATAGATGCAGACCCATTGACGTTTCCAGGGCCTTATACTGACGATTTGAATGGCACACAATGGCGCTATGATACCATCCACTTCAACGAAGCAGGACTGCGGGAACATGCTTCTCGTTGGGATGCTCGAATCTCTACAGCAATGGCCGATTTATTCCATCCAATCGTCGATACAGATGGTGATGGCGTAAACGATGATGATGATCTTTGCCCAGAGACACCAGTCTCATCAGAAGTGTATGTTGATGGTTGCAGTGAAGAACAACGTCTCCCAGGAAGCACAACAGATGCAGACCAAGATGGAATCATGGATGCAGATGACCTATGTCAACAAACTCCACTTGGAGAATCAGTCTATGCCGATGGATGCAGTGACAGTCAACTTGATTCTGATAATGATGGTGTCTCAGATGCTGATGATCTCTGCCCCTCCTTTGATGATGCTATCGATCGAGATTTCGATTCAATACCTGATGGATGTGATGATCTCATCGATCGAGATAATGATGGAGTTTCGGATATTGATGATATTTGCAATAATTTTGATGATACCATCGATGTAGATTTAGATGGTATTCCAGATGGTTGTGATGATTTGATCGATTCAGATAGCGATGGTGTCTCAGACTCAACAGACATTTGCAACAATCATAATGATTCCATCGATATTGATGCGGATGGTGTTCCAGATGGTTGTGATGACATAATTGATTCAGATAATGATGGCATCTCAGATGAACTCGACCTTTGCCCAAATTATGACGATACAATCGATGTTGATCTCGATTCAATACCAGATGGCTGTGATGATTCAATTGAAACACAAAAAGAAACAGAAAAAGAGGAAGAAAAGGAATCTATGAGTACTGAAACAATGAGGGCGATTGGTCTCATTTCTGTACTTGTCATCATCCTGCTACTCTTGGTTGTATTAATCCGAAAGGGCAAGCCACCAATCAATAAAGAACACTCAAATTTTGTCGATAAACAATACACAAAATTCTAACTTAACGCAGATAGAAATCTCGTTCTATTGTGTCAGTTTCATGTGGAAATGGTGGACGCCTTTCTCATGGGTCGCTGAGTATCTTCCACGATGATATAGTTTCGATTGAAGTCCGCGCATGCACCCCTCGACAACGTTTTGATCCTGAAGTTCAACTTTATCGAGAAGAGCGCCAGCTCCTTGATTCAAAAGTTCAGGATTCCGAACATAACTTTTGAACAAAACAGTGGTAGTATTCACACTTGTTGGGACGATG
>JABGWN010000250.1 GCA_018645535.1 Methanobacteriota archaeon | reverse complement strand
GAAGTAAGCGATTGTGGTTTGAGCAACATCGCTGGAGTATCATTTCAGGCGGTCATTTACTGGTTGGAGGCAAGGATGCGAAAGGAAATGATGCGATTGTCAAAAAGCATCTTTCAGGTGGAGACATGTATCTTCACGCTGATCTCCATGGCGCTCCGAGCTGCAGTCTTCGAGCAACACAAGGATTTGCAATCGATAAGGAACCATTCGAGCAATTACCACCTGGAGTTGCTTCTTACCGTATCGTCGACAAACTCGGTGATGAGAGAATCACGGACGAAAAATTGGAAGAAGCCGCTACACTCGCTCTTTGCTGGAGTCGAGCATGGAATGGCGGTGGCGCTCATGGCACTGTCTTCGCAGTAAAGCCGGCACAAGTATCCAAGTCTGCACAAACAGGCGAATATGTCGGAAAGGGAGCATTCATTGTTCGTGGACAACGTCAATGGTTCAAGGATTTAGATGTTCAAATGGCGGTTGGCCTTGTTGCAATCAATGGAGTTCCACTGCTTCTTGGAGGTACTGTTTCAACAATCAAAGAGCGATGTGAACGATTTGCAGTACTATCACCTGGACGGACCAAGAAAGAAGCTCTGGCTAATAGAATCTACAAAGCGACTGGATTACGAACTGACGATATCTTGTCCATTCTACCAGGCCCTTCTGAAATCATTGAAGATGTTGGTATCTTCAGTCCATTCCGTCAAGAGACAGAAGAAGAGTGATTATTCTTCATCTTCGTTTCGTACAAAGGCTGATGCTACGATAGTAAGAAGCATCATGGTTTGAACCATTCCTATTGGGAACGGGAGTGTTTCAGATACAATATCTGAATCTGAACCATCTGTCGAGCCCATATCTGATTGTGGATAATCATCTGCCTTGATCATGAACCAATCAAGGTCTCTTGGCAAATCTGCTGTTAGGAATTCATGACTCTCTTGATTTACGAGGAAATCGTCTTCAATTCGGACTCCGAACCAGCCATCAAGGTAAATACCTGGCTCAATGGTAATAGCATCCCAAACAGCGAGTGGTTGTTGGTTGTATGAAAGTCCGAAGAGAGGATCATCGGTTCCACCTGAAAGCAAAGGTGGTTCGTGGACGCATACGCCGTACCCATGTCCGAGACTGTGGATGAAATATTCGCCATAACCCTGTTCTTCGATATGTGTACGGGCAATGTCATCAAGTGCCCATGCAGGTGTTCCTGCTTCGATGAGAGGAAACGTTAGGTTCTGAGCATCATAAACGGCCATATACACTTCGATGATTGTCTCATTTGTTGTTGGCCCGATGATATAGGAGCGTGTTACGTCACTTACCCAATCATTCACTCTTGCGCCTAAATCGACAACTACGACATCACCGATTTGAATAACGGTTGGACCTGCGCCGTTATTCGCAGGATCTCCGTGTGGAATTGCCCCATTGGAACCAGAAGCCACAATTGTATCAAAACTTGGCCAATCTGGATTGGAGCCGTTCTCGATCATGGCTCGATCTATCTCATCAGCAACTTCTCGTTCTGTTAGAGTTTCACCCATCAAAACTCGCCAAAGCATGTGTCTGGCTGTTTCTTGACCAACCTCGGCAAGGCGGGATGCTTCACGAATTGACTCGTCTTTATCTGGAGAGATTCCTGTTGGAGAGGGGAATTTTCCACTGAGCAGACGAGCCGCTTCAGTTTCACATGCAGTCGCCGTTGGCACAACGAGTACCAATACGAGGAACACTCCGACAAGCCAGCGCATGTTCCAACCCAAGCACTTCCAAGCAATGAACCCGACGATTGGCCTCATCTGCGAACATACATTGCAACAGCATTGCCACCACCAAGGCAAAGCGTCACAATTCCTGACTTAGAATCGAGTCTTCGCATAACGCCAAGCATGGTAATGAGGCAACGTGTTCCACTGGATCCCAAAGGATGACCAAGGCTGACTGCTCCGCCATGTAGATTGAATCGGTCATGAGGAATACCGACTTCTTGAGCGACGGCACATGAGGCTGAAGCAAACGCTTCGTTATGTTCGTATACATCAACATCCAATACGTTGAGATCATTTCGTTCAAGTAAATTCTTGATTGCAGGGATTGGAGCACTCATAACACGTTCTGGCTCAACACCTGCGGTACAATAGTCTTCGATGGTTGCGATAATCTCCCATCCCTGTGACTTAGCAAATGCTTCACTTGTTACAAGAACTGCGCTGGCTCCATCATTGAGTGTGCTCGCATTTCCAGCAGTTACGATTCCATCTTTATCGAAGACTGTCCGGAGTGTTGACAGATGTTCAACTGATGAATCTGTACGAATGCCTTCATCCCGTTCGAGAAGGAGTGAATCACCTCTACGTTGAGGGATTTCTAAAGCAAACGTCTCCCAATCGAACCAGCCTTCTTCCCAGGCTTTGGCAGCCTTCATGTGACTTTGGACTGAGAAGGCATCTGCTTGACTTCTGTCGATCGAGCATTCGCGGGCAACGACTTCTCCAGTGTTGCCCATATGCATGTTGTTGTAAACATCCCATAGTCCGTCATGAATCATTGAATCGATAAGTTTGGAATCACCCATTTTCTTTCCTTTTCGTTGACCCATGAGTATTTGTGGAGCATTTGACATGCTTTCCATCCCACCTGCGATAACGACATTGTGTTCACCCATTCTGATGCTTGTTGCAGCGTTCATGACTGCTTTGAGGGATGAACCACACACCATGTTGATGGTGACACAAGACGTTGAGACTGGCAATCCTGCACCCAGAGCAACTTGTCGAGCAGGAGCTTGTCCGATACCTGCCTGCAAAACTTGTCCCATAAGGACCTCATCAATGATGCCAGAGGAAGGGTCAATGTTCATTCGCTGACACAATTCTTTCACAGTTGCAACACCTAAATCAACAGCGCTCATCGATGAGAGGGCGCCCATAAATCGGCCAATAGGTGTTCGAGAGACGCCGCAGATGACAGCAGTGTGTTGACTCATACCACTTGGAAACGCAGCGGCCTCTTGAACATACGCATGCTCTTCTTTCAAGCCCACAAAAGCATTGATGAACTCAACCACGTGGCACGTACATGGGCAAATTCAAAACTGAAATGAAGACCACACGAAATGCTGATGAAATGAGAGGCGTAGAGGTTGAAATCGACTTCACCAGTAACGCTCTTGCATCCATTCTTTACCGGCAAGGTGAGACTGTTGTTCTCGCATGTTGTACAAAAGAAGCACGATTACCAGGATGGTTTCCGCGAGATTCCAACAAAGGATGGGTTCATGCAGAATACTCTCTCCTTCCAGGTTCCACCGATTCTCGATTCAGAAGAGAACGCCGTGGTGCAAAAGGAAGAACACAGGAAATCGAGCGACTTGTTGCTCGTTCCCTAAGAGCAGGTGTTGATCTGGAAGAACTTGGCCCTGTTGCACTCAATGTTGACTGTGACATATTGAATGCTGACGGTGGCACACGCTGTGCTTCGATTACTGCGGCTAATCTGGCCCTTCGACTGGGAATTCGTCGTTTGATTGCAAATGGCCAATGCCTTCCAAAGCATCTGCGTCCAACCGAAGATCAGAGACGTTCTGGATGGAGCGCTCCGTCACTTTCTGCTGAAGAACAACACGAACACGAAATGCGCGTCCTACCTCATGATGTTGCTGCAATTTCAGTCGGACTTATCGACGGAAAGACCTATCTCGATCTTGATTACATTCTCGATTCTAATGCAGATGTTGACATGAACGTTGTCAAAATCAGCAACGGTTCATTCGTTGAAGTTCAGGGTACTGGCGAAGAAGCAACATATCAGCGTGAAGAACTCGAAGCACTCCTTGATTGTGCAGAAATCGGCTTCGCTTCCCTCTTTGAAATGCAGGCAAGCATCTTGTCTGGCCAAGAGTGAACAACGAAGACTTGAAATCCCACGCCACGTGGGCGACACGAAAGGGTTGGTAGCTTAGTTGGGAGAGCGCGGCACTGAAGATGCCGAGGTCGCCGGTTCAAGTCCGGCCCAACCCACCTTTCACCCATTTCCATCAATGGGTTCATTTGTGGTAACCTGTGTGCACATCACATGGGAGAGGCGATTGTTGGGGAGGAATTGCCAAAAGAGGCCCCTGAACCCGAATCTAAGAGCGATTCATTGCTCAAAGAACTCAATGAAATTCGCCGTAGACGTACTGATGGCGACAAGCGCAGTATGTTTGCAAAGAAGGAAAATCCAGTCCTATTCGTAGGCGTAATGTATGGGATTCTCTACGGCGTACTGATTCTGTCAATGTCCTCTGGTATGCTTGGACAATCGACAACAATGGATCACGGCGCTTCCACAACATTCCTCGATATCGGTGATGAATGCACTGAAATTGATGATGAACCATGGATTCACATATTCCCCAACGAAGATGCTGAAGTCTTTTCTCTAAATGTTTACAACTTGCCTGCAGGCTATGCTGAATTGACCTATAACATTGTGGAAAAGGGGACTTCAAGTTCGTCGAATCCGAGTATGACATCACGAGTTTTGG
>JABGWN010000249.1 GCA_018645535.1 Methanobacteriota archaeon | reverse complement strand
TCTTTCCAGAACCACGATGCCCGATCATTCTGACGAATTCCCATGGCATACTTTGACTTGTCATTGATTGAGTAAGCATCTCATCGACCGAAGGCTGCCAATTCCACTTAGATTTCCAATAAGAAAGGAGTTCACGCCGTCGTGAAGCATCTGCTTCATGCCAAGGAATGATTTCACTTTTGAGTTCTGAGAGAACAGACAAGTGATTCTCTTCACTCGTTCCATCAAGTAATCGTTGTTGGTCCTCATCGAGAGGAAGTGTTGCAGGTTGTTGCCAGCGAGCGTGTCCGCTTGGTAACCATGTAAGGTCAGGGTCGCTGTAATCTGTAAGTGCAGAAAGACCTGCATTGAGAACTGAATGCTCTACAGGAGGCTTTACCGGCCAAAGATAAACTGGAAAACCTTCCCTCTGTTTTGTTAACGTCTCAAGTTGTTTACCATGCAGCCCCACGGTTTTACCGAAGGGAATTCGATTCGTTGGGGAAACGAGATATTCGATTGCACAAGGCATCATCGGAGATCCATTTTTTTGATGTTTCTTCTTGAGTCCATTAAACGATTTCGAAATAAACTCAGGGAGTGCTAATGTGCGATGCGTCCTTCGTCCACCAAATGGACGAATATTTGGACGAAGGGAAGACCATGGCCCTTTAACTCCACCATATTCAATCGCCTTACCCATACGAGAATGGAAGGCATAGTGGACAATGGATTGGATTGGAATCTCATATTCATCGAGGAGTTGCTCAGCATGATGCATGGTTTTGCCCATATGCAAATCATGCTTTTTCCGAGCAAAGAAGCCACCGGAACGCTTCACTTTCAAACTCGGACGTTTTGTTTCCACAGTCAGAACCTTTCCTTCGTCTTGGACGGCTTTTTGAATCTCCGAGTGTTTCAGTAATTCCTCAAATGAACAAAAACCAAACTCTTGAAGTTCATCTAAAGTCCAATCTTCAACAAATGGGGAACGACCTGATAGACGGAGCGGATCAACCGAAATTGTTCGGTCATGATGAATTACAACTTGATTATCGCTTGTCAATCGTATATCAAATTCAATTCCATCAAACAGACACATTCCATGAACAAGGCTAGCGAGAGTATTTTCTGGTGATGGAAGATACATCGGTTTCATTCACCCTAAACGATTCCTCTTTTTCAATCTCCGCTAAGTTCAGGCGGCTTCAATTGTCCTTGTTCTCTCATCTCGTTGGTAAAACCTCTATATGACAAATCTACGCAGGCGTGCTATGAGTCCATGGACAATCATGATGGGCATGATATTACTTTTGACTCCAGTCATCTGTTATATCTTCTCACTCAATCAGAAATCTTCGAGGTTACCATTCGGTAAATGGATTCAAACTATTCACGAACAACGATACTATATTCACGCAATGGGATATATTGTCATCATAAATTGGAAAGGCCTTACTGATCGACTAAATGAACCGATAAAATCCACTGTTGGTCACTGGACTGATTCAGTTCATGCGCTCGAAGGAAATTTCGTCTTATGGATACAAACCACGTTTGAGAATGACATCCTTACAACATTCTTGAATTTCCATTACCTCTTCGTCTATCTTTTCCTCATCTATGTCACAACTGTGTATTATGCATACACAAGTGATCGCGATATGACCGATAAGGTGACAATGAATTATCTCCTCATTTACGCTATCGCAGTTCCATACTATCTCTTCTTTAATGTTGAAGTAACATCTTCTTGGATTCCTGGCATGGACGCATTGTTGTATCACGATGGGATGTATTCTACATTCTATGCCACTCATGACCCTCTCGATAACGCAGTACCATCACTCCACGTTGCGATTCCATTTGGAATATTGATGCTGAATTACCTTCATGTGAAGAAGAAGGGAATTGTAATGAAAGAATGGAGGCATTATCGCTACCATATGTTCATTCTCATCAATACAGCCGTCTTCATATTCGCAATCCTATATCTTGGAATCCATTGGGTTACCGACATACCGCTGGGCATGCTAGTAGGTGGGATAGGGGCCCTCTTTAT
>JABGWN010000037.1 GCA_018645535.1 Methanobacteriota archaeon | reverse complement strand
TTATCAGTTCTTGACGGGCTGTGACGTTCAACATATGAGGCATCCCTACAATATCCTCGGCCTTCGACGGCTTATGAACTTAGCAGAGACCAAAGGAGCGAATCGAGCATAATCAAGGGGCTTCTAAAATCGACGTCTTCATGTACTCTCGGCAAATAGATTCATGCATGGTGTCTGTAGAATTAGCAATTATACTTGTTTTAGGTATCGGCTTGGTTGCTTCGGTTTTGAAACTCTTATCAACAAATTCAGACTCGAATGATGTTGAACTTCGTCGTGAAATTCGAGAGATGAATAAACATTCCACGGAAACGCTAACAACTGCATTAAGAGACATTGGTAAAGAACAACAAATACATCTTGCCAATGTATCAACTAACATCAATGAACTGAAACAGGGCAATGAAAAGAAATTGGACCAGATGCGAGAAACTGTGGATGAAAAGTTGCAGTCTACGTTAGAGAAGCGAATCAGCGAATCATTCAAGCTCGTAAGCGAAAGGCTAGAAGCAGTTCAGAAAGGACTTGGAGAAATGCAGTCTCTTGCCATGGATGTTGGCGGATTAAAGAAGGTTCTTTCCAACGTTTCAACACGAGGAGCTCTCGGTGAAATTCAAGCGGAGCAAATCTTGCAAAGCATCCTGTCACCGAATCAATATGACAAGAATGTCAAAACGCATCCTAATTGCAGAGGCCAAGTTGAATTTGCGATTAAACTACCTGGCATTGGTGGAGATTACGCGAAACCAGTATGGCTACCTATTGATTGTAAATTTCCAAAAGAAGATTACCTTCGCCTCCAAGAAGCTATGGACGAAGGGGACAAACAACAGATTCAGGCTGCATACAAAAAATTTGAAGCGAATGTGAAAGCGAAGGCTAAGACTATCCGCCAGGAGTACGTAGCCTCACCCCACACAACCGATTTCGCAGTAATGTTTCTTCCCACTGAAGGACTCTATGCAGACGTAGTTAGACGTCCTGGTTTGTTTGAAACCCTTCAGAGAGATCATCAAATTGTTGTAACAGGACCATCAACTCTTGCTGCGTTTGTTAACAGTCTACAAATGGGATTCCGCACTCTTGCCTTAGAATCTTCAGCGAGCGAAGTTTGGAATGTTCTCGGTGGAGTAAAAACTGAGTTCGTGAAATTTGGAGAGATGATGACAAAATTACACACCCAACTCAATACAGCCGCAAACACCATCTCGAATGAACATGGGAAAGATTCTATGATGAGAAGACTAAGAGCCATGGAGAGGACTTTGAAAGATGTAGAATCATTGCCAGCATCATCTTCAGCAGCAGTTTTAGGATTACCAGAAAAAATCACCGATGAATAAAGCATCTTTTTGATATGTGAGTTCATTGTGCCCTTGTCATGGTGGAACAGGTTCTCAAAGAAGACGGAACGCCTTACAAGGTTGCCATTCTCATTCCAACTATCAACAATGCTGACGAACTAGACATTGTTCTCAATCGATTAACTCAGCAAACATATCCTAATCTTGAAATTGTCATTTCGGATTCAAAATCGAGAGACCATACAAAAGATGTATGTGAAAAATATGGAGCAACGTGGATTGAAGACCCTTCCACAAATCGAGCTGATGCATGCAACTTTGCACTTAGACAAATGGATCATGACCTCGTGCTATTCACCGATGATGACACCGTACCCCCACTCGACTGGGCTGAGAAACTTATTCGATGGTTCAAAGATCCAGAAGTCGGTGCTGTAGGAGGTCCAAACTTTGCTCCTGATGATGATCCATTTGGAGCGAAATGCGCCGATGTAGCCTTCTGTACAAAATTCATGACCGCTGGAACACGCTATGGCGCTCAACCAAGGGGGGAATTAGTTCCAATTACGCACAATCCAGGCGTCAACTGTGCTCATCGAATGGAGAACCTTCGTCAAGTCAACTTCTTCGAACCAGGATGTATTGGGGCAGAGGATGTTGTTCTTGATGCAAAGATTCAGCGGGAAGGGCACAAACTCTTCATCGACCCATCAAATGTCATGCCTCATCGACGACGACGCCCATTCAAACCTTACATGAAGCAGATGAGAAATTATGGATATACTCGAATGGTTGCCAATAAGCGATGGCCAGAGATTGCTACATGGTCGCATACTGCCATTGGGTTCTTCCCATGGCTTACTGCTGTTGCCATCCTCTCACTTATTGCTGGAATCGTTACTGGTGGAGCAACGGACTATCCTTGGTTTTCACTTGATGGCGATTGGACTTGGTCTCGATTGGCTGTCCACGGTATTCTTGGCCTGATGGGCTTTTACATCGGCCTTTCTTGGTTGGGTGCTGCAATTGGAACAAGTCCACATCGATCGATAGGAACTGTTGCACTTGCACCACTCTTTGTCTTCCTTGCTCATTGGGCATATGGGCAAGGCGTCAACAAGGCATGGAAAGAAGTCCGTAAAACCGGCGGTGCTGCTGGCGTAGGTCGTCAGATTGATGACCGTGAGCGTACACTTTAATCCAAAACCATTGCTTGCCCTCCTGACTTAGCGCAATGCCTTTGTAACCTTATTCAGAAGGC
>JABGWN010000248.1 GCA_018645535.1 Methanobacteriota archaeon | reverse complement strand
GTAGTACAGTCGGCCGTCTGTTGCTGAATCACAAGTAGGTAAATCAGCTGCAGTTGAAGCAAAATGAACTTGCCAGTCATCAAGAGTTTCTACTGGAGTTTCATCTTCATCTGGGTCATCACTCCCGAAACATCCGGCGAGAGAAACGGTCAACATCATCAAGGCAAAAAGAACAGCGTGTATTTTGTTCATGCTACGTTGCTATAACTGATAGTTCTTGAATACAGGGGTCGCGTCTAGACTGGCCCACGCAAAGCCCATTGAAAGAATGAGTAGGGCGTAAGATGAATTTGTATCTAAGGTTGTACCTCGAATGTCAGATTCCTTCGTGAATTACGTTATCACCCGAATGTAGTTGATGGTAGAAAACACGAACCTACTGCCGGTTCAGACGCTGTAATCGAGTCCGTATTTTTAATCAAGGGACCAAGTAGAACAAGGTGCTGAAGTGCTTTCCATTGTTGGAAATAAATGATTTACGAACCTTTGATAAAGGGGCCTCATCACCTTCGTCTTATGAATAAAGCAATAGCTGTATGTTTGACTGCCCTATTACTACTAGCAGGATGTACAAGTTTAGGAGACAGTGACCTCATTAGTATCGTTGGTTGCGATGATGAAAGCGCTTTGAATTATGAGGAAAATGTTACTGAGAGCGGCTTGTGCGCTTCAGAAGATGACCTTGAAGCAGGAATTACATCGTTCATCAATTTGATGGATGAAGGACCAGACATGGATAACATAACTTCCACAATTGGTTATTCTATGGAAGTTTCTTCTGCTATGGGTGATGAAACCTGGCATTACATGGAAACCATGGTCGTATCACCAGATGGAATGAAAGTAACGATTGAGGATAATTATGGTCAAGAAACTCTAATCTCCGATATGATTGTTTCAGGAAGTGAAGTTCAATATTCATTCAACAACGGAACTTCTGACTTTCAAGTTCGAATGAGTCATGAAGGAACGACTCTAGAAGCGTTTGACGCTATGATGAACATGGGAACTGGCATGGACATGGGAGATGACATGGATAGCGGCGACGTATTCGTCTGCGATAATGGTGAAGAAATTTCTGCAGATTGGGTCAATGATGGAATGTATGATTGCGAAGATCGCTCAGATGAAGATAACGAGATAGACATGTTCGTCTGCGATAATGGTGAAGAAATCTCTGCAGATTGGGTCAACGATGGAGAAGAGGATTGTGACGATGGCTCAGACGAGTCTGACAATGACGGCACTGAAGGAAGGCAAATTGACATGAATATGGGCATGGATGAAGACGAAGATGAAAATCCTGAATCAGGAGATTACACAGAATACTTTAATCCAGTCACAGCAACATTTTCCGGATTTGAAGTTACAACTGAAGGAATGGTATTCAGTGGATTACTGAATGTCGAAGGCGCACCATTTGGTGCACTTGAAGTTTACACGACTTACGACTTCACAGTTACTGGATTTAGCATGATGAATGTTAATGATGAGAATAACTGGGTTAAGTTTGTACTCATCAATTCCGGCGAAACTGTAGTCGACAATACTCTACCTCTTTCTGCTCTACCATTTATTCTAATGGACCCATCATTGTTTGGAGATGATGGAGGAGAAGACATGGATTCAGACATGGTCTGTTACAACTTCGAAACTCATGAAGTAGTCGATATCTATGACGAAACGGATTGTTTTGATGCGGGTGCAGAGTACATGTGGACTAACATGGACAGAGATGACTTTGACGAACCTGATGAAGACCGTGAAGAAGACATGGTCTGCTACGACGACTATAATCACGTAATTCTAGAAGATTATAACAACCAGATGGATTGTGAATTTTCCAGTTACGTGTGGGTCTCTGCAGACAGCGTTGATGGCCACACAGGAGAGAACTCTTGGACATTCGAGCGTGAAATGGAAGATTGTGACTCAGACAATGACACAATGGTGTCTTACGAAGAATTGGTTGCTTGTATCAATACTGACCTAGCAAATGATGGATTTGGCGACATGTCTGCATCTGATGTTGGGGCTGGCCAAATGTTCGACATGAGCGATATGGACAATGACACATTCTTGAATGAATCTGAATTCAATTATCTAAACTCAATGTATCCATCTGATGAAGATAACCATCACGATGGCCGTGCTGAGTACGTATGTGTTAAATTTATAGAACAATCGGCGCTTGCTGCCATTGATGACTTTTCGTCTGTTTACAACAATTCTAACCTCGACGATTCGTTGTGCGGAACACCTGCCAATGATGTCGATTACACATTTGACAACTCTACGTTCAACCTTCCACTCATGATGGTTTATGAAGAGTGTTGGACGGATGAGAATAATACTACTATGTGCGATTATGGAACCATTGAAGTTGTAAACGGTTCTGAACTATGGGACCATTTCACAGCAGAAGGCGAATATGATTGTGATGGTGAATTAGACAATGAGACATACATGTGTCTAGAATACATGGGTAAGATCGACGATAGTGATGCGAATGCATTCACCGTCTACAACGAGAATTCCCCAGAAATCACTGTTTGGTATCAATACGATGCTGAATCAGGCAGCGGTCAACTAATGATAACCGAAGACCGCCATGGTGGAGATGACGCTAGCCCAGAGGATCTATTCGCAATGCTTGATGCTGATGGTGACGGTGAACTCACTGTAAGCGAATGGTATGATTCTTCACACGATTCTGAAGAACCAATGGATGAAGAAGACTTTGAAGCTCTAAAAGCATTGATGAGAATGTATGATGATGATTCTAGCGAAGGATTGAACATGGCAGAATTCGAAAATATGTCGTACTACATGGATGGAAATGGCAATAATGAGGACCCAGAACTCATTTTCCGCATGATTGACTCCAATCATGATGGAGAAGTCACTGCAAGCGAATGGGCAGACTCATCCAACCAATCTGAAGATGAAGATTCAATGTCAGACGAAGATTATCAAAATTTGGCAATGATGATCGACATGTATGATGATGATTCGAGCGGTGGATTGAACTACACTGAATTCGAAACCATGATGGAAGGTATGGATGATGGAGAAGATGGCACGGAAGACATGCAAATGGTCATGGTTATGACTATGGTTAATCTTCATGGAGACTTGGATGATTACAGTGTAACTCTTGCATACTGTGATGAAGACATGGCCTGTGGAGATGATGTTTACTCAGTCAAGTTATCAGATATTACAGTAACAGAAGATACATTCTTCTTCTCTGGTTACTCAGTTATGTTCATGGACATGGATGAAAGTGGCACACTTAATTCAGGTGATGCAATAATGATTGACACTTCATCTTTAGAAGTAGATGGACCATGGAACACACCTCGTCTACACTCTGAAGAAGCAGATTCTTACGCTGATGAAAACCCAATGCCTGGATTCACTGGAATCTTTGCGACCATTGGTCTTCTAGGCGCTGCTTTAATCCGCAGAGAATGAAACTGTATGAGAAGTTCGGAAGTTACCTCAACCACCCTCTCAACTGAGAGGTGAGTTGAGGGCTGGACCTTTACGGTAGCTTTGCTAAGGCTACCGACGTATTCGGGTTTATGACGCAGAAAGGGATGGGCTTAGAAGGTGAAGCCGTCTTGGGTTAGGATATGTCAGAGAAACTCTCTATGCCTCAAGAGCGTCTCTTGAGGTGGTTGGGCAACTACTCTGCTAGCCTCGAAAAAGCATGGGACGTGACTCGAGAAATCTCCCTTCCAGGCATAAGTGAATCACTCGGTGTTGTTCGTTCAGCACTCAATGTACCTCTCACGCAACTGGAAAAACAAGACCTTGTTTTCAAACGGATGGCGCATGTGATTGGCGGTGGTTCACGCCGAAGAAACGTCTATCATCTCACCGAAGAAGGTCGAAAACTTCTTTCAACATTGGGCGATGATACCTCAAAACCTCGGAAAAGCAGTTCAGAAGGAAGAATGTTTGGGGACGCACCTACGCTGGGTACGGTCTACGGGCGCTCTTCTCTGATCGATACGGTTTTCGACGAAATTCATCAGCAGCATTGCCTTTTTATCAGTGGATTGCCGGGAATTGGGAAAACAACAGTGGGTCTTGCCGCAGCCGGAAAACTGGTGTCAAACGGATTGAACGTTCGTTGGTGTACCGCCAATGAATATTCTGATTTTGAGACACTGTGCCATTCGATGTCGATTCTCAGTGAATTGCCCAGCGATGCGAACGCTCTAGCAGAGCACTTGGCCCATGAGTGTAAGGATGAAGTGTTGGTTTTCGACGATGTACACATGATTTCTTCACGGCATTTGGGAACTTTTATGGCGATTTGCCAGCACATGGAAGGGCTGCAGGGTCCGAAAATGATGTTTATCGGAAGAGAAACTTTGCCTGGTTTCGAAGCGATGAACCGTGTGTCAATTCCACCACTTGAGGCCAAAGAGGCGGCGAAACTGCTTGGAAAAACTCTTCCACGTAAGGAGTCTCTTCACATTGCTGAGCGATTAGGGGGGCACCCTCTTGCTCTACAGTTGTACCAGCAAGATACGACTTTACCTGAAGAAAATGCCGACATACAATCCTATGTTGAAGACGTTGTTCTCTCGACTCTCGATGCTCCAACTCGCTCTGGAATGGACCACCTCGTGTTGCTTCCGCAACCCGTAGAGGCGAAGAAGGCCTACGACGATGAAGTCGTAGGGACGCTTGACGACTATGCGTTCTTACGATGGACCTCGAACATGGAAAAGATGGAGATACAACACCTTGTTCGAAACGTACGACGAACTTCGATGTCCAGTGCAGAGAAACAAGAATTACATCGTTTGGCGGTAACACATTGGGAGAGTTGTGCTGAAACTGTTGACGATTACGTCGTGCTTTTATTCCATCGTATTTGTGCCCAATCGGAAGAACTTGACGCTCATTGTACTACCGCTTATGACCGATTATCACCCTCTCGTAGCAGCGCACTTTCTGTCTTGTTAGAACAGGCGATTGAGGCATCCAATGCACCTTCTCATCTGCATTACCTTGCGGCTAAAATTGCTCTTGATCGCTGTGAGCCGAAGCATGCTCACCGTCATTTAACGGAAATTGAGGATGAAGGCTCGTCCAATCAAATTAGCATTGGATTGGCTTACCTTGAAGGTCGACTTCAAGATGCCGAAAAGAGTATTGAGAAAGGGTTTGAACTTGGCAACCAGCATCAAAAAAACCAACTGGCATTGTCCGCAGCTTCCCGTCGACTTGATGACCGAATTTCGACGGCACTCAGTAAAGATGCTGCTAAAGACATCAAACGCTATCTTTCACATATCGTGTTGCCTGAAGACGCAGAACAACGAGCGGTAACGGTCGTGGCCCTCACTATGGTTCAGCATGCAATCGCCCTAGCAGAGCGTGACTTTAGCAAAGCCGATACCTTACGAGCAAATCTCTCATCGATTTCCAGTTTGAAAAGCGGTATAATCATGGGTCTTGAAGCCAAATCCACTTTGATTCAGATGCAGGAAAATCCAACGGGATTGCCGAACGTCATCGAATCAACTCTCCAAGCCATTGATGTTCAACCAAGCCCCACTCATCAAGACGCACTCCGTTTGTCTCTTGTTGAAGCGTTGTTGGAACTGGATGTAGATTTGGCTCAGAAGCACTTCAAGAACGTCACAAAACCAAACTCTTCACCAGGCAGTATGATGCTTCATCGCCTTCATGCCCGGTGGTGGTTTTGTAAATCTCATCTCCACCCTTCGCTGAAAAAAGTGGCCCTCAAAGAAGCCATAACGCAACACAGAGCAGCAGGATGTCCTCGCGCAGCAAATCATCTTGAGGCCTTGTTGCACAGTTTGTTGTAATTACAACTCAGCGCCGATAAGTGTCTTGGTATCGTCGATGCCGTCAATCATTCGTATTTCTTCGACAATGCAACGCGTCAGAACAAATTCATCTTCAGCTTGGACTCGAGCGATGAGGTCGTACTCGCCGAATAACATCCATCGGGCAGTGACGTATTCGATGTTATCCAATGCTTTGCGAACATTGCTTTCACTGCCGGGCTTCGTTGTGATTAATACAAATCCAATCGCCATGTACTTCACCTCAATACTCAACCGCAATCAGCGTTTGAGTGTCTTTCACACCTTTGATTTGACGGAACTGAGTCATCAGCATTTTCGTCAACGTGTGGGAGTCATCGGCAGTTAAGCGTGCAAGTAAATCAAATTCGCCGTAGAGGGCATGAACTTCCGCAACCGAATCATGATCCATCAGAGACAGATAGACCTCGCGTTCGTGCGCAGGCTGCGTCTTGAACAACACGAACGCTTCGGGCATAAACAACCGAAATCAAGTTTGGTCTTATTGCTTGCGAAGGTTTTCGATTGACATGAGGAGCATCGGTCTCACAGCCAATAGAACCCTTCAAGTGCTTTTGCGTCGACCCGAGGGTATGGAAACAAAGCCACTGCCTCCATTCACGGGATGGTTCATCCTGTTCTTGATGGTGGGGACATCGATGGCAGGCCTCGTTCCAGCCTACAGTGGCGATACTTCGGAGTTGGCTGAGCCAGAACCGAGCGTCTTGGTCGAGGCTCGGTCTCAGACCACATGGACAGGTTCTGTGACCGTCACGACAACCTACACGGTATCCGTTTTTGATGAATTAATCATTTCACCATGCACAGAAGTCGAAATGGGTTCTGGGGCGAGAATCTACATTGAGGGGCGTCTCACAGTGGAAGGTACTGAAACATGTCCTGTCGTTCTTACTTCGCTTACCGGGTCGGACCACGAAGGTATCCAATTCAACAGCAGTTCCAACAACCGCGGCTCGAAATTGGACAACCTTACGATTGAAAGTTCGATTTATGGCATCACCATGTACGGCAGTAATCCTGTGATTCATAACCTTACGATTCTCAACCCTGACAGAGTCGGTATTGATTTGTTCAGTTCGTCATCGCCTCAAATTTATGATTTGGTTATCGACCAAGCAGGCCGTTTCCTACCGTTTCAAAACGATTGGAGATACGGCCTAGGATTATCTGTAGGCTCCGGTTCTACACCATTGGTGGACGGTGCTACCTTCACGGACCATTTGACTCGAGCCATCAACATCTGGGGTGGCTCAGGCGGTGTATTCCGCAACCTCGTTATGAGCAACATAAGCGGCTCCAGTTGGGTCATCTCTGCGGGTGCATGGGTCGAAGACAGCCAGCCTTTGTTGACCAACTTGAGCGTCGATCGTGCTGACCACGGGATTGTTGTTCGACACATCGATGATGGCGGTTACACTCGTGCGGTATTCCGCGATTGTACCGTCTCTAATTCGATGTATAGAGGTGTATATGTCGACAAAGAAAATCATTCGAATTACACCAATTATGAAACTGCTGATTTTACCAATTTGACCGTTCGAGGTACGGGCACGGTAGGTGCAACAACAGCGAACATTGCCTATGCAGCCATCGACGTTAACTCAACTGGTGCTTGGTTTGAAAACACCTTAGTCGAAAACTCTACCTCCACAGGAGTTCGAATGTATTATGCTGATTCATCGACAACCTTCCGCAACCTCACTGTTCGAAATTCAGGTGACCCGGGTCAGGGGCCTCACGAAGCTGGTCTTGCAATAACATGGATTTTCTCTTCAGCACCGGTTTTTGATGGTCTCGAAATTTCAGGTTCCGTTGGACACGGAATCCATTCCTACAAGGCGGAATGGATTGGGAATGATTTCTATCTCCATAACAACTCCGGAGACGGCGTTTATCTGGATTATTCTTCGGTCGATATCGATGGTTTGGTTGTTGAAAACAACAGTGAATCTGGTGCACATCTCTCGAACAACATTGACACGGCACTTCGTAATGTAACAGCACATTACAACGGTCTTTCGGGAGTCACCGATGAGCAAAAGGCAGGACTTTTCTTTGACCGTTCAAAAACGGTCTCTCATCCTATGCTTGATGTGGGATGTTACAGTTGCACTGTGACGCATTCCGGCGGCTCAGGGATTCTTATTCGTGACTCTGCAGACCTATGGTTCAATGATGTTGAACTCTCGGACAACCATCCTGACCATGCTCCTCTGGACGCCGATAATTCTGGATTGACACTTGGACAACAAGGCGGCATTATCAACATCGACGGCCTCACCATCGATTCCGAGCAAAATGGAGCAACCGTTCACCCAGCCGTTCTCATCAACCAAGCGGCAGCCAGCATCCATGATTTGACCATGACAGGCAACCATTCTGGACTTCAGTGGGACGGTCAGAATCACAACAACTATCCTTCCCAATTGAGTAACAGTGAGTTCAGCGGAAGCGGTTGCATCGTTCTGTCCAACCACCATGACCTCTTTGGAGTTGGGAACACAATCGCACCGGAGTGTACGGGGACTGTTCAACTTGTCAACAGTCAAGTCAATTGGTCTGGATTTACCGACTCTTCATCTTCTGGAACCATTATACAGTTGGATTCAAACTCAGATTTACATTTGCATCAACCGGTGAACGTGGATTTGAATCTCTCCTACCCATCCATGGCATCCGGAGCCACAATTGATGTCGCTTACGATCTTGTCGTATGGGTGATTAACAACAACAGTAACGGTATTCCTTCGGCCAACGTCGATGTAATCTTTTCCCAATTCGAACCGACGCTTCAGGATTCTACAAACGGTCTTGGATATCTCACACTCACGGATTTTATCGGACAACGTTGGACGAACAGCGGTTCATCGCCTTCGACAGACGCCACAATTTCATGTGGATATGACAGCGTTTCGAACTCAACAACCGCAACCATTGACCAAGACCGTTTTGTCAATTGTATTTTACCACTTGCCAACCAACCACCATTCGTAGTGTGGTCTACTCCAGTTGATTTGGGAGTGTTCATTTCGCAAGGGCCTGTTGAATTCAATGCCTCCGATTCTTGGGACCTTGATGATGATGAACTCACGTTCACATGGACCAGTGACCTCGATGGGGATATTGTGGCATCATGTACCGGGCAGGGAGAGGGCAACGGGCAGGGGATTACTCAACAAGATATGACCAATGGGGTTCCATTCACAGTCAATACAAATTATCTG
>JABGWN010000036.1 GCA_018645535.1 Methanobacteriota archaeon | reverse complement strand
TCATCTCCTGAAAGTGTGAAACTGAAATCAGGTTGTGAACCAACCTCTATTGTCGATGGTATGATGATGGAGCAAATAACTGGTACAACATCCCCGGATGCAACCTGTGTAACATCGAGACAATCTCCGAACAGTCCTTGTGAAAGTGAGATGGAAATATCTGGTCTCCACACTGTTTCCGCCTCATTTGTCAACAGCCACGTGAAGATGAGTTCTTGATCTGCAGGATGAGAGCCTGGCCCAAAGGGATGATCGAAGGTTCGGCCATCTTCAAAGTCCAAACTCTTGAATGTTAATTCCGGTTCTGGTAATGCAAGAACTTCAAGATCGCTACTCCATGAATACCGGTCTGAGCCATTGTCGAGATTGAGTGTAAGTTGGCCAGAAAGTGCGTCACCATTTCCAACGATACTAATGAGTATATTTTTCGAATTATCCGTCCATGCCATTTCAATTGGCTGAAGAGTTGATTGAACTTGCCAGCCAGTCGGTAGAGACATACTTGGGTTGAATGTAATGTCTACATTTCCACGATTTTCAATCGTAAACAAGAGATTCAATGTTGCATCTGGACGAGGCGTCCCTATGTTCGATTCGAGTACAATCTCTACTTCACGCACTTCCATAACTCGGATTGGAATATCGATCTCCCACGTTTGAGAAGGGTCGGTTTGGGAGATAGCAGTGAGACGTACCATGCGTTCAGCACCTGCGGCAGTGGATACCTGTGGTGGGATGAACTGTAATTCCACATCCTTTTGCCCCTGTTTTGTAATAAGACCTGTTGAACCTGATGATGCGCCTGGTTCGCTTCCAAGATCCTGGAATCCTGCACTCCATCCTGACGGTGCTTGCAAGAATAAATCGTATCCAATCTCTGTGTTTCCATCATTGTAAACTCGAACTGAAAGGTTTGTCGGATTTGCGGGATGGACAGGGACAGTCTCGTAATCATACTCAATTCTGAATTCAGGAATGTCCAAAACATGGAGATACAATTGATACGGATAAGTGATTGCATTATCAACATCTATCCCAACCACATTGATTTCATACATCCCTGGCTCAGGAGCTTGGGGATAAACAATTGTAACAGATATCGAAGCCTTTCCTTTCCCTTGTAGAGTGAAATTCGATGCTGTCATTCCGACATACCAAGGCACGGTTGTTCCATCCGAAACACGTGATACACCAAGGACATCAATTGAGGCGTTCGTTTCTATCAAAGCTGTATTTTCAAGAGTTAAATTCCAAGAAGCTGTTGTTTGACTCGCAAATTGTACGACTTGTTCAGTTACATTTGATGTGACTTTGACACCTGGTGCCGTCACGTCAACAATGGTGGTGAGAAGGTTATTATTTTCTTGAATCTCATCAACGGTATCATCGGGATCAACCTTCAATTCAAGCGTTGCAGTTCCAGATTGAGAAGGAGTCCAGTACCATGTCGACTGACGTGAGGCACCTGGATTGATATCAACGGTTTTACGATCTTCTTCGACACCATCGATAACAAAGGCGAGATCAACCGATTCTGCTTTGATATTCCCTGCATTGAAGACCTCTGTTGTCAATCGAACTTGATCACCAACTTGAGGAATTGAAACATTGAGAATCATCGAATTGGCAACAACCTGAGGATCTGGACGTAAATCATTCACGCCCTGTCCAGAAACTGCAATAGCGAATGGTTGGGTATTGCTTCCACCATGCAGTCCATCTTTGACTCGAACAGTCCAAATTCCTTTCATTGCAGTATCAATAAGCACAACTTCGAGATTATTTACATCGTCTTTGGTACCGCCTGTTGTTGAACGTCCATTTGCAAAATCGTTGCCAAGATAGATTGTTCCATCTGGTGATTCAACTTCTAAATCTAAATTGTTAACAAGTTGGTTGTTGGAAAACCGACTTCCACGGGCATCAGACCATGCAAGGACTGTTTTGAGTTGTGAATTGGCGAATGTGACATTGAAAACATAGGATTTCGATTGGCCTGTATTCGATAACACAGAACGGTCATCAACCCAAATACCGCGCCCCTGTGAAGGAGCAAGAGTTTCTTTGAGATTTACTCGCCCCCACCCTTCATCGTTGTTTGGAATATCCCGAGTATTGATGTCTTGTGCCCCGAGGACCAAGAGCGCCTTGATCAAGGCACCTTGCGGTGAAGGACGTTGAGCGATTTCAAGAAGATACTCACGAATGAGCGCTGAAGCACCTGCTGCGTTTGGTGTAGCCATTGAAGTACCAGTGTACTCAAGATACCATGTGGATTGCCAAGATGACCCTACAATGTCTTGTGCTTCTTGAGCACGACATGAACGGACATAGCCGCCTGGTGCAATAATATCAGGTTTGATTCGCCCATCATCGGTTGGCCCACGTGATGATCCTGACATCAAATTATCAGGTGCTCCATTGTATCGAGCTTGGTGGTTTCCAACAGTTACCGAATTTTTAGCAGTTGATGGAGAGGATACAGTTCCTGCATTTGGACCATCATTGCCTGCTGCGAACAAAATCGTCAGACCCTCAACGCCATTGTAAACACGGTCGTAATTGTTAGCTCTATCATCGACGTCTTCTGATTCAGAGGTATACTTGCCTTGATTTGATGCTGCAGAAGAGCCCCATGAATTGGTATGGATTCGGGCTCCTGAATTGTAGGCTGTATTGAGAAGATAATTGAGTGATGGAGATTGGAAGTTTCCTGTGTTATCATTCTCCATGGCTTGGAAGTATAGGTTTGCATCCGGAGCTACACCCGCATAGCCGCCCTTTGTTCCGTCTCCAAGAACAGTACATGCTACGTGTGTCCCGTGTCCAGAGTGCTTGTCAGCAGTGGAGCCGTCTCCAATAACATCGAAATTTCCGATAACTCGAGTACCGAAATCGCCATGGTCTTCATCCAATCCTGAATCAGCAACTGCAATAATTTGTCCAGAACCGTCAAGATCTGTTGTAAAATAAGAACGCATTGTTGTAATCTTCATATGATTTTTAGATTGATCATTACTGAAAGTCATTTGAGGCTCAAAACGCAACCACATGACAGATGGTTGGCGAACAATGTCAAGGACATCGTCTACAGAAAGGAGCCCTCTGTACCGTCCGTCATCCAGTTTGACAACTTCATCCATTGCCAGATTTGCAACATCATTGAGATCTTGTTCAATACCTAACCCATTTGCATCATGTATTGAGATTATATCGAGCGTTTGTTCACTTCTCCATCCTTCAAGACGTATTTCTTGCCCGTAAATTGCTGCGGTTTCTTGTTCAAAGAGCATAGCATCAAGGAATACATCATCGAGGAACATAGCCAATGGAACGAGGAGTTGATCTTCGATTCCGTCGACACCCATCGCAGAATCAAAACCATGAACTGTACCTTGTACAAGTAATCCGGATGGTGAAATATATTCTCTGACTTCAAGACCCTGTACTTCAGATAATTCAGAACGGACATCGAAGAGGTTACGTTCGTTATTCACAAGGAGAAGTCGTACATCATTGCGGGGTTCAAGAACATCACTGGACAACGGCCGTGAAGTCTCGAGGCCGTGTGTGGTAAACACACCTATTCGCGAGTTTGCTTCTATTGGTCGTTGTTCATATTCGATGGATGTATCGAGTTCTCCAACGAAGTCAGAATAAGCATCTGTTCGAATAGAGAACTGCTCAAAGTCATCAGCCATGAGGGAAGATGGTTGTTCATCTTCTTCGGATTGAATAAGACTACTCCAAGGGCTCAACAAAAGAATCAGCAAGATTCCGAGTGCTGGCCTCCATTGGTGTCTCATCACACTTATCCTCCGTTACAAGACGCTTTTATCGCTATGGGTAATGTGTTTCCGCGTATATCAAAACAATTTGGTGGTTGTTTCACAGTCATCAACAAAGCGTTCTGATGCCCATTCACCGACAACATGTGACCAAGATTCCGTATGGACTCTGTTATCAAAAGATGTCCAAGTGACAGAAACTTCCAGTATATATTCATCCCAAACAGTATAGCCGAGGACAATCATTTCCAAATCATCACCTGCAAGAGAAGAATGTGCTGCGACTTTATCAACATCAATTCTCATCTCCTGAATGAGATTACCAAACTCATCTTGGAATTCGACTTGGACTGTTACGTCCGTAATAGCACGACTTCCATCATTGTATAACTCAGACATGACCAGATGGCCACCTCGTTGCATGTAGATGGTTTCAACTTCCACATCATCGCGTGGAAGAACCCAATACCATCCACTGGCAATTAATCCAACAAGAAGGAGCATGATCAAGCCTGCAATAGCAACACGGGCAGGATTGATATTCCTGATTGTGTCTTTGATGAAAAGGGCTGCTTGTTGGGCTTGCATGTACGCCTCTGCTTGTTCTGGATCGTCGAGATCTAATCCCATTGCAAAGGCTTCTTGCCGTTGAGATGATTCCAACAAACCGAGAGGTTTTGAGGAGATGATGTCGTCCTCATGCACAACAAGTTCGTCTTCCATTTTATCACCCAAATATCATTGCTAATACAGACGCAACACCTGACGTAATTGGTTCGACAACCAATATGTGTCGTGTTTCAACAGAACCGCCGGTCAGAGTACTTACGACTGATAGATCTGTAACGACGCCATTCACACCTATTGATGTTGAAGTTGGGATGAAACCAGTAAACTGAGCATCGAGAAGAACGCCCCGTCCATCGACTTCGAGGCCGTCCATTATTGGGACATATTCACCTGGTTGAAGGTGAACTTCCGCACTAGAAACAAGACGCCCTGTCGTAATATCGTCGATTATGATTACGGGATATCCGAGTGGGCGGTGAATTGTAATCGTGGCACCTTTGAGATCCTCTCCTATGATTTCAAGACGATCGAGGAACACACCTGGTGCCCCAGGAACGTTGGTTTGTCGCATGTAGAGTTCTTCGACTCCATCGCCGGAACTCACAATTCGGACACCCCAGTCATCAGTCGTTTCCAACTTGAATGTTCGTGGCAAATTTGTAGCCATCATGAGAGTATCTCCTTTTGCGTCAATGGCTCGACCAGACGCTTCGATGTACATATCCATCTTATCAGAATTAGAAGCATAATCGAGAGTCATCATTCCTTGGAAAGAGGTCTCTGCTCGGATATCCAGTCGTTGATCTGGCTCGGCTGCAAGG
>JABGWN010000247.1 GCA_018645535.1 Methanobacteriota archaeon | reverse complement strand
CTTGGCCACATACCAACTGGTCTGAAACCAAGTTCTTCCTCAAAGAGATTCATTCCTGTAATCAAGTGGTTTTGAACGTCATCTGGCCATGCTTCTTTGTTGACTCTGATACCATCTTCCATGGTCCATCCATCCATCATCAAAAGCGGCATAATTGGATGATAATACGGTGTTGTCGTCAATTCAACTTGACCGTTGTTTGCCAACTCACTGTACATGGGAAGTATGTTCCCCATGTGTGCATGTTGAGCGTCAAGAACGTAGGTTAAATCATCTAAATCATAACCGCCATTCTGCATGAATAGATCGATGAGGCCCTGATCTCGATGGCTTTGATTGTAGTCGCCGAGGACATAGTCTGGAGAAAATTGGTAGAGATACCACAAGACTTGCAGGTCAAGGAAATCAGCAGGAGGAAGTAAATCATCATCCATGATTGTTGCTGGCTTGAGATTGTGCAGTGTGTCATCGTAAATTTCCTTGTAACGGGCACTTGAAGGATAAAGCCAGCCAAGTTTCGCATCCTCTTGAGTCACATTGTAGATCCAACCACTGTTCCAAAACGACTGGAATTGCATGGTGTGGAGTTCTAATTCTGTAGCGTTAGGATATCCACCCTCTGGCCAAGACCGCTTCGCAATATCCGTATGAACATCAAGTGTTTCATTACGGTGATAATCAACCAATTGTTCAATGAAAGATGGAACAAGATTGTAGGTGACTTTTGTTCCAGTTTGAGCAAGAATACCTGGAGAGTCCACATATTCAGTCATGCCATGAACTCGAACCCAAGGCATCTCATACATTCCTGTCAGCTTGTTTTTGTAATAGGGCTGATGCTGATGGAATACAATTGCTAAATTTAACGCATCGTCAACTTTCCCGATTGATTCAGGTTCAATTACTGGCAGATCCTGGGGAATAGATGGTTCATTCACATCACTGATTCGCCAAGCGTGAGTAAAGGACTCAGCACCGTTATTCGATGCTGGATTTGCGCTCGGAAACGAAGCCCATACATTCCCTTCATCTTGCCACTGCGCATAGATGATGACATCAACTTGCGTAGGTGAGCCAAGTGCAGTCCAAGGCAAAGAGAATTCAGTAAATGGATTGCCACTCCAGCCAGCAAAGATATCCACCACGGTTGGTTGGTCGACCCAAGAACTTCCATCGTGAGCGATATGACTGAAGTAGGAATCATCTTCCAAAACAAATCCATGGTTTGCTTCAAATGGAAGCGTATGAGAGAAACCCCATTCCTTACTCAGTACAGAACCACCCTCTGATGTATTGAAGTAAACAAACAAGTCAGCTCCTTCGAACGTTGATTTCCAATCAGTGCCGTTCCAAGCAATGGAGATATCCGATGAATTCCAAGTCATGTGAACGTTGATTCCGTTCAAATCAGATTCCATCAAAGAATCACTCGACCAGTCCGTATCGTCCCCGTCAATGGTGATATCTTCAGGAGTCGTTGCGTTGACAAATGAACAGAAAGAAGATGCAATGAAAACCGCACAGAGCATAATTGCCTTAGCCCGCATGAGATAACGCTGGAGTGATAAATAGAAAGGCTTTGTCGCTCATTTGTCAATATGCCCAGTCGTCGAGGTGTACTTTGTCACATTACCTCGCTTCCAACAGGAGATATGGCCAGTGGTCTGCGATTTATCGACTGGTTATCAGCACAAGGATTCGATGCATGGCAGATTCTTCCCCTTACGCCGCCAGATCGGTTCGGCTCCCCCTATGCATCTCCTTCCGCATTCGCTGGTTGGCCAGAACTTAGTCATCTGGAGAAATATGTCGACTTGAATAAAGAAGCGTATTGGCTTGAAGATTGGGCTCTTTACTCTGCGATTAAAGAATCACAAAACAGCTTGCCATGGTACGAATGGCCTGTCGAATTACGGGACAGACATCCTGAGGCATTATCCCATTGGAAGAATCATATCGCTCCGTTTGTAAAACAACAAGAACAGTTTCAGGCAAATTGGAACGCGTTGAGAGACCATGCCAGATTTAAATCGATTCAACTGATTGGTGACTGCCCAATCTTTGTTTCTCACGATTCAGCAGATGTGTGGGCACATCGTGAATTGTTTCTCCTCGATGAACATGGACACCCTGAATTCGTCACTGGAGTTCCTCCAGATTATTTCAGTGAAGATGGTCAGAAATGGGGTACTGTGTTGTATGATTGGAGTGCTCATCAAAATGAGAATTGGACGTGGTGGAAACAACGCATACAGCGGATGTTACGACTCTACGATAGCGTTCGAATCGATCATTTCAGAGGATTCCATTCCAGTTGGGCAATACCTCAAGAAGATGAACATGCAAGAAACGGATTTTGGCAAGATGGTCCAAAAGACAGTCTCATCGAAGCGTTACTCGAGTGTTGCTCTGGTTCAAACCAAATCATAGCAGAGGATTTAGGCATAATTCCTCAAGAGGTTATCGACCTTCGGAAAAGGCATAACCTGCATGGAATGGCAGTCTTACAATTCGGCTTTGAAGGAGAGTTGGATTCAAATCCACATCATCCACGAAATATTTCTTTTGATCAAGTCGTG
>JABGWN010000246.1 GCA_018645535.1 Methanobacteriota archaeon | reverse complement strand
GATCGTGCTTCATCAGATGCTGCTCAGAACCTCATAGCAGCAGTAACATGGGCGGCTCAAGGCCCAACACCAACTGGGAACCTTTCGGATTGTGTTGTCGTTGCCATGCACCGAACAAGTGATGATGGAGCATGTTCGATTCACGCTGCAACAGGGGTTCGGAAACTCCACTCAAGTCGTCGCGATGCTTTCAGACCAGTAAACACGCAACCACTCGCCACAGTTTCTATTGATGAAGGCACGATTGAGATTGAACTCAGCGAACATTATCAAAAGAACAGAATGCAACATTCAGAACGTGAAATAGCAACTGCAGCATCGCGATTCAAATCCGATCTATCGATTCGCCAATTTATGTCTGGACCATGGCTACTCTCTGCTGAGATTAACGAGGCAATTGAATCAAATGTTGACGCCCTAGTCATTCATGGAACAGGTCTTGGCCACGTACCAATAGAAAATCCAAATGAAGATGCTCCTCAAAACCTCGAGTTACGCTCTTCAATCCAGAAGGCTATTGACCACAACATCCCAGTTATGATCGTGAACCAATGCATCCATGGCCCAGTGGATATGAATGTCTACTCTAAAGGAAGAATTCAACAAGAAATGGGAATTTTAGGTCACGGCATTACAACATCGCCTGAAGCTGCAATCGTAAAGTTACATTATGCACTCTCAACGGACAAAGATGTTCGTGAGGTTCTCACAACCAATCTCTTCGGAGAAGAAATCCATCAGATAAGAGATTAAGCGATTCGATGAAGAACCTCATCGACCCTCACCCGTTCATGGCGACTCCTACTGGCGACCCTGTTAGCGAACTTCGCTCACGTCGAGAGAGAGCCCGATTAGGTGGCGGATTGAAGGCACAGGAAGCCATTCGAGCAGGTGGAAGAGGAACTGCAAGGGACCGCATAGGGATGCTTTTAGATCCCGATTCATTCATTGAAGTTGATACATTTGTCACACATAGAACAACCGACCACAATATGTTCCTTCATGAAACACTTGGAGACGGAGTTGTTACAGGACATGGAACCATTGACGGACGTAGAGTCCACTGCTTTGCTCAGGACTTCAGTGTTCACGGAGGTTCTATGGGAGAAATGCATGCAAAGAAAATTGCTAAAGTCGTTGAAATGGCTGAACGTACAAAGACACCTCTGGTATGCATTTGGGACGGTGGAGGACAACGTGCTCATGATGGACTCGATGCGCTTGCTGGAACTGGAGAACTCCTCGACCGACTTGTCCAATGCAGTGGCCGAATTCCCGTCCTCAGCCTTGTACTCGGACCTGTCGTAGGCGTTTCAGCCCTGGCTGCAAGCCTTTCTGATTTCACAATACTCGGGGAAGAGCATGGACAATTATTCCTCTCATCTCCGCTTGAAACACCTGAAGTTCAACAAGGCGAAGTCGATGCGGCTGGACTCGGAGGTGCATCACTACATGCATCTCGTTCTGGAATTGCTTGCTTGGTTGCAGATGACGAAGATGATGCGTGTTTCCTTGTTCAAGAAATTCTATCCTACCTTCCAGACCATAACAATGCAGAACCTCCATTCGTAGCTACTGAAGATCCGATAACTCGACTCAATGAAGAATTGGAAACCCTCGTCCCTGACAACCCAAACCGACCTTATGACATGGTGAAAGTTGTAGAAGAAGTCGTCGATGATGGAGATTTCTTAGAACTCTTCACGAACTATGCAGAAAATATCATCATTGGATTTGCCCGACTCAACGGACGTACAATCGGTGTAGTTGGAAATCAACCGAATGTTCTCGCAGGCTGCTTAGACATTGATGCATCGATTAAGGCCGCTCGATTTATTCGCTTATGTGATGCATTCAATATCCCTCTTGTTACGTTCGAGGATGTTCCTGGATTCCTCCCCGGAGTTGTTCAAGAATGGGGTGGTATCATTCGCCACGGAGCCAAACTCCTCTTTGCCTATGCTGAAGCAACAGTTCCAAAACTTACTCTCATTACAAGAAAAGCATATGGTGGAGCCTACTTAGCAATGTCCTGCAAGCACTTACAGAGCGATTACAATGTTGCTTGGCCAACTGCTGAACTTGCAGTTATGGGAGCCGAAGGAGCGGTCAACATCATTCATCGAAGAGAAATCAACGCCGTTGAGCCAGAACAACAAGAAGATGTGCGTCTTCAACTCGTTGATGAATACAAAGCCAAATTCGGCGACCCATACGTAGCAGCAAGAAATGGTTGGCTTGATGATGTCATCGAACCTTCCGAAAGCAGATTGCGTCTCTGTAGAGCACTGAATATTCTACGGTCAAAGCGTGAATGGAGCCCGCCGAAGAAGCACGGCAACATTCCTCTATGATTCGTTTATTTTTCGCTCTGCACGAGCGAGTAAACCACCAGATTGATCTTCAGGCTGAGGTTGTTGAGGCGGTTTTCGAACTTGGAATAACATCCATCCGACAAGTGCAACAAGTGGTACGATGATCACAGCAGCAATGAGCGTTGAACTTCCACTTGAAGCCTCATCAGAATCCGATGAAGGTGTCTTAGGCTCAATCGGAACTGTGTATGCAAGACGTATTGAGACATCTGCAAATGCAGAATCTCGAGCTACAATATCGAACTGTAAGGTGGTGCCTTCAACTTGTTCAGAAGTAAAGATTTGGGAACACCAAGCGTTTGTCAACGTCGTATCACAATTCATCGTTCCACTTTGGAGCACACCATCGAGATTCACGATGACATCCATTTGAGAATCAGGATCTGTATCACTCCATAGCCATTCTAACAAGAGAGTGTTTTCAGATGTTTTTGTGATTGAACCATTCGATAAGACAGGTCGATCTGGCTCAGGATTAATCGTCAATGTGATTCTCTTTTCAAAGACAACCTCGCCATCAGTAACATTGAGCCACCAGCCATTATCGATTCCATTTGCATCGACCAACGCAGAAATGAGTAATTCTTGTCCTGAAATCGCCATCTGAGATTTGGTCGAAGATTCAGAATCTAATTCCCAAACAAGATTATCTCCATCAGCATCAACAGCGAAATCAAGGAGACTCAGGAGAAGCGTTTCCTCCTCTACAAGAGTAATATCCCATGCGGATTCCATCACTTCAAATGCATCATTCATCGCATTTACTCTGTAAGGGACATCGATAGAAAGAGGCGTATTGAAGCCATCAGAGACTGTTAGAGTGAACACTTCTGCACCATTTGCATTGGATAAAGGAGTGAATCGAATGGTGTCATTTGAAGGTTCAACAAACCACGAAAGTAACTCCCCTTCACCTTGAGATAATCCGTTTATTTCCATAGACAATGGCGCACCTTCAGGGTCGCTAACGTACTGTGAAGTATCAAACCATACTGCTGGACCGTCTTCATCAACAATTTGCTGTTCAACTGTAGAAAGTTGGACAAGTGGGTCGTCTATTGGAAGGATGGAAGCGTTTAGAGTGACATTCATGGTATCCAAGATTGTTCCACTTGCTTTCAGCTCCAATGCGATTTTCGTAGTCCCTTCCCATTCTTCGTCAAGAGAATGTATGAGCGTGAATCCCAATAAATCTGCATCGATAATGACGTTGAAATGAGATTCATTCTCGAGAAGTGTAGTATTGATGATTTCAATTGCCTGTCCATCCGGATCGATGGCAATCTCAGAAGAATCAAGATGAGCATACCCACGTTGTGGAACTAAAAGTTCTGGGTGAGGTTCAATCAACCCAATTGGATCGTTTGTTCTGTTGAAGTCGAAGGTAATAAATCCAGAACCACCTTCAACAAACACCTTCAATTTGATTTGATGTGCCCCCGGTGAAACACCACTCATTGGTACAACACATCGAGCCTCATCGTTGTTGATGATACCTGAAAACACAGTTAAATTGTCAAGCATACACTCCGTTGTAACCGTCCAATTCGAAGGGATTTCATCGTATTGTTCGCCGTTACGCATAGACCACAAGGCTACGAAAACGGGTTCATCGGTTGGACTAAACAACGTACCATTCAAACTAATAGGCGTTGAAAGAGGAATCAGTTGCGCTTCATCAAAATCTTCATCGACATACCCATTTGAATCGGTCACTGTATTGACCTCATTCGGTCGATTGAAAGCCTCACGGAAGGATGAGTGATCTCCACGCAAAGTCAAATCAAGATAAGGGAGTATATGTTCCATTGCATGATCGAGTTGTTCTTCCTGAGTAAGTGAAGCATCGCCATCATTGAAATCCTCAATGAAGGAAGAAGAATCTTGATATTGGTAATGGTTAGCCCCGAGCGAGTGAAGAATTTGCCATGCAAATCCATCAACATTTTCTAAGACTGGAAGGACGTGTTCCGTAGCAGGAGCGACTTCATCAGCACTTCCCGTGATGAATAAACCAATGTTGGGCGCAGGCCCTTGTACAGTGAGCGGCTCGTTTACTTCTCCAACCTCAAGAGCCAATCCAACAATAGCTCGTGGTGGCTGAGCAGTTTGATTTGTTGCAAATGTGAGCCAATTGATGTATCCATTTGTTGCAATAACAGCGCCTACTCCATGCCCAATGAGGCCCCAATGCGTTACATCGACAGAGCCAAACATCCCAAGGACAGCCTCATTCGATTGATTTGCATTATGAATCCAATCTTGTATATCCTCTAACTCAGAGACGATATCACTGACTTCTGCATAGGTTTGCCATGGAGAAATGTACACCATTGTACCCGTT
>JABGWN010000035.1 GCA_018645535.1 Methanobacteriota archaeon | reverse complement strand
TTTCTCCACAATGCGTTTCCGTATGGATGACCTACGTTCATGTGGACGTTTGTTCCTCCACCCAATCGTGGAGCTACATCGTAAATCCAATAATTCATGTCCTTGTCAATACAGGTTTGAAGACAGAATGGGCCGATAATTCCAGGATCATAGTGCTCTTTGCTCGCCTTGATGAATCTCTCTCCAAGTTCAAATGCACGTTCAAGAAGAGACTCTCGAATGGTTGCTGTATTGTGTCCAACAACGGTCATTTCTGGAATCTTTTGATTATCTGGCATGGTCATTTGCTGAGGAGCAGGCAATCGTACATGCCCGTCTAAGGAAGATTCGAATCTCCAATCGACTCCGAGCAATTCGAGTCGTTCTCCAGGTTCTGCAAGTGGGCTGTAGAAGAAATTCAGATTGAATACGGGTCCTATGACGTACTTTTCGATTCGTGCTCCGTCTAGAGAGGACTGATCAATAATGCCATCCTTGAGGAGGATTTGTGACTTCTCTTGATATTCTTGATATGAAGCACAAGTAAAGAATCCACGCTCAAGTTTCTTTTGTGCGTGATGAAGTTTGACAATGACTAAGCAATCAATATCTTCTGGGTTTTCAATTGCTTCAGGATATGGAAGTCCAGCTTTATCGAGAATCCAATAGTAGTCTTGTTCCTCGGTTCGCTCTTCCATACGCAACATGTTTCTTGAACCAAAGAGTGGTACTTTGAATGTATTTTCAACATCTTCGATGGTTGAATATGAGGTGAAGGACCGGTTTGGAATGTAGACAACGTTCCTTTTTCTCATCTCTTCTTGCATAGCTTCGGACATGACATCATTGAATGAAGGCATTACAATGGCTTTGTCAACCATTCCACGAAGAACACGGCCCGAACTTGATCGCTTGGTCTTGAAATATTGTGAATAGGTCTTTTCTCGGCCTTCTTGACAGTAGGCTACAGTTGGAAAACCTTCTTCGATTCCTCCATCACAGATATCTAGTGCAGAGTGAGATGCAGTCATTCCGATACGTAATTTCATACGATCGTATTCTTCGATAATTGCTGCAATGTCATCACGTTGTAGCATGGTTCTCAACTTCCTCTCATTGACATAGGTCTTTGATACCATCGGAGAGACAGTTTCAATCAAAGCGTTGCAATTCCATGAGTTCTTCTGTCGTGAGTGTCTCACCAGACATGAGCTTACTCATTAGATCTTGAACTTCAACACGAGCGGTTGGGCGTGTGCCTTCTCCTGCTTCAGAGCTGCGACGTGCACGCATCATGTCTTGAATCGAGTGCAGGCATCGAAGTGAAACGATATAGAATCGGTGAGCTTTGTCAGCCTCTTGCTTTGTGTTACGCAATTCACGATGCTTCGAGTTTGCTCTTTCACGTTGCTTGTTGACTTCTTTGTCCCATTGGAGCATGAGATCGTGAGCTTCCTGTGCAGCAGCAGCCGCTTCCTGGACCGCTTGATGCGCATCATCGTGTTCTTTTCGAGCAAGGCCAAGGCTTTCATTGTCTGAATTGGTTTCACCTTTTCCAGCTTGGTCTTCCTTCATCTTTCGGATGAGGGAATTGAGTTCCTTGAGTCTCTTCATAACCTTTCCTTCATTCTTTCCGGTGTGTTCTCCACGTTCGAATTCACGCTCTAGACGGGAGAATTCCTTTGAGAGGGATTGGAGTGTGACTGGACGCTCTCGGCGTCCACGTGGGCCACGCTCAGTAGGTGCTTCTTCTCCTCTTTCTGTATTCATTTGGTCACGGATTTTAGAAACTTTACCACTTGCTTCAGTTCGAATAACCTTCTTGTCACGAACAACTTCATTCATCTTTTCGCGTTGTGTCTTCTGCTTTTCAGATTCTTGGATAAGAACTCGAACTTCAGCATTGAACTCGTTTCTTTGGGAGACGAGTTCCTTGGTCTTTTCATTCCATCCATCACGTTCTTCACGGTAATGAGTGGCTTTTTCGTCGAGGTTTGAGCGTCGCTTTTCGAACATTTCTTTGAAATCATCCATTGTCTTCACACTCGTGTGCTGGCATACGCTAGATATGCTACGGCCAAGCGACCGACCTCACCCATTTAACCCCTTCACTCTGTAAGGAAGAATTGAACATGGAAAAAAGTCCTATGAAAACAAAAGTAACTGGAGCTTAATTTATCCTACTTCAGTTCTCTATGAGAGGTTCCGATCGAATCAAGAATGAGGTCGATTGAACCAAGATTCACATTCGGTTTGGATTGAATAATCAGTATTTTTTCTGCTATAGAAGTAATTATTACGCATCCACTTTTACCTATGAGGGTCAATTTTTTCTTTGAATTAAGTAATTCAAAAAGGGTTTCATATCCCACGTCAGAGATCACTTGTCCGGGCTTGAGCCAATCAACTGAGTTGACCTTTGGAAGTCGTCGAATTGATTCTACGTCAACTGCCATGGCAACAAACCTGAGCATTGAGTGTATATTCATTGCGGGGAAGTTGCTTGTAGAGGCCCTCGCATGAGATAACCTACTCCGCTGCTATAGTAGCCATGAAGTTCCTGAACAACTTTCAATCCTCTTTTTCTATAGAAGTTGATAGCCTTTTCATTTGTTGCTCTTACTTCGAGTTGAATAGTTGTGTATTGTGTTTCAGTTAGCGACTGAATGAGTGTATCCCAAGCCTTACTGCCCCACCCTTTGTTCCGAGAACCCTGGTCGAGTACAAATGATACGATTCGAACGGTATCTTCCTTGAATGGTGTCGTCCAAAGTAATCCCCGCATTGATTGAGGG
>JABGWN010000245.1 GCA_018645535.1 Methanobacteriota archaeon | reverse complement strand
GCTATTTACTCCAACATTCTCGGGTACTGTAACAAATTGTTCTTCAATTTGAATCGTGAGATACATGTGATCGTGACGTGTGAGATCTCCATGAGAGATGCATGTGGAAGCAAGAGGGTGAATCTCATCAAGAGAATTACTCTGGCTGAGTTTTTCATCAGTATCAATAACTGAAGTTTGGCTCGATTCATCATCTCCAGAGAGAATATAGCCGCCCTGATAGGCCACAATAAGAAGACCGATCACCGCAATAACAGCGATTGAGGCATCTCTATTCAGAAGTTCACTTCCTGGTATTCTTTAGTTCGGGAGCCCATTCATCTGATTCGTACATTCTAAGCAAGACGAAGAAGGAAACCATTGCAATAATATTAGCAATATGAGCAGTTGTACAGAATGGACAAATCAAACCCTCTTTTATCTCATAACTTACCAAGAGTCCGATTACTGGAAGTCCAGCAATTGTCGCCCCTAGACCTGCTTTGAGGAAGGTTGGTGTAGCAAAAGCGAGTGGTTCCTTAGCCACTGTAATGACAATCCAAAGAAGAACACAGAAAGCCACCATTCCAAGAAGGCCCCATGGTTGATTGATGAAGGGAACAGTATTGTATTCAGGGTTTCCAATAAGACCGTCACAGTTGAGAATTGAATTTCCCGAACAAACACTTGTGCCTTCGCTAAGTTTGTTGTGCATCCATAGGGTATGTGCTGATACTGTGAACCCGCCAGTGCAAACCAACATCAAACCTGCAAGCATTCGACCACGCTTGGTTGATGTTGAAGGCCATTTATTGGCGAGAAATCCTCCCACTGATTCACCCAATGGCGTCATTAGAATGACTCCGAAGAGGATAATAGCAGCGTGGAATGAGAGAATGGCGTATTCGTTCATTGTGTTCCACCTCCGTATTTCATTGTGAGTTGCTCAATGGCTTCATTAAGTTCAATGTAATTATCTCCGGTATAATCTGTCAGCGAGAATACTTCTTCGCTTACAGCATCCCAACCAATAGAGTTGGAAGCCTGACCAGAATTCCAAGCTACGATCCCATCAGGTTGCACGAGGAAGTATGACGGTGTGGCTCCGACACCCCAATCGCCAGCAATATCGACGTCTAAATCATCAACATAAGCGAACGTATGTTCGTAGGAATCTCTGAATTCCTTAATCTCAGTACGAGATGAGTCAGCAACGAATTCTACAGCGACTGCAATGAAAATTACTTCAGGACCGGTCCAAACCGATGAGGAGTATTGCTCAGCCCAGTTTCCAACGTCTTCTGCACTTTTCTTACAATAACCACAGTCTGTATCTAAAAATTCAACGGCTATCCAAGGAGCATCACCCGTTGAATTCGGACTCCATTCAGGCGTTAAGAGGTCATCAAAAACAAAAGTCTCCCAACCATTTCCGTTGTAAGCTTGCGCTGTAAAAATTGGAGCTCGCTCTCCAGGTTGTGTACCTGTGGCGATTGGATTTGATGTGAACGCTACGATAAGAAGTCCTACGAAGAACAGAGATATCACGATAATAGCGGCGTCACCACGGGCACTGGCTTCTTCGGAACGATATAGATTATTCATCATCTCACTGTTTAACTCCACGCAATCCTTGCAAATAAGGGCGATGGTTTTCTGCAGTGGACACAATTCAATTATCGAGACCAATTTCTTGAATCAAAACGCGAGCGGTATGACGTACTGCCTCTTCACTGTTGAATTTTACATTGAAACCAGATGCAATCATTTTGTCGATAGCGAGCATAGCCCGAGGAACATCTCCGGCCCAGCCTCGAGAACCTCCTGTATAGGTGATTTCAGCACTCGAATAACCCGTTTCTTCAACTACAATTTCGGCAATACGTCGAACACTGCACGTATCATGGCTGCCCAAATTGAAAAGATTGAGCGATTCCTTTTGGTTTTCCATAACGTGAAGAATACCATCGACACAGTCTCCAACTTCCATGTAAGATTTTTCTTGTCGTCCATCTCCAAGTACTTCGAGTTCAGCAGGATTTTTCTTGAGTTTATGGATGAAATCAAAGATTACACCATGCGTTCCACGATCACCGATAATGTTTGCAAATCTGAAAATGTAACCTTGTAGACCAAACGTTCCAACCCAACTGCTGATGAGTGATTCCCCTGCGTTTTTGCTTGCTCCATACAATGAAATTGGCAAACATGGGCCATGGTTTTCTGGTGTTGGCATTGGTGCATTATCGCCATAGACCACGGATGAAGATGCAAACATGATTGTTGGTACACTATGCACTCGCATAGATTCAACAACGTTGTAGGTTGCAAGGGTACCTTGTTTGAGATCAGTATCTGTGATTTGCGTACCTAAGCGAATGTCTGGATTGGCAGCAAAATGGAACACAACATCAACACCTTCGAAGTACGGAGACATTGCATCATAATCGGTAATATCAACGCGATGAAGTGTTACTTGGCTGGAATGATGAGAAAGAAATTCTTCTTTGCCACTCGATACATTATCGAGGACAATAACTTCATCTCCACGCTTAACCAAACGGTCAATCAAATGTGAACCAATAAATCCAGCACCGCCAGTGACTAAACTTCGCATGATTTTGCGTAGTCATACTCTATGTCAAAGTTTGCTATTGTATCCAAGCAAGGTTTTCTATGCTATGTCGGATAAGAAAGAACTCATGCGAGTCGGCCTGATTTTGGTTTTCCTCCTCGTATCAGGCCCACTTTCATTCGTTCACGCTGAAATTCAAGAGGAAGTTTTTGAGTGTCAACCAACAGAACTTTCTTTTGGAGTAAACAATGCTTTTCTAAGAGCGATGACGGATGAGTCTTCAGAATCGAGTGAATCCTGGTTGTTGTATATGCCAGCAATGTGTGGGCAATCAGAAACCGCTTT
>JABGWN010000244.1 GCA_018645535.1 Methanobacteriota archaeon | reverse complement strand
TGTAATCTCTTCTTCCTCGTATCCCAGAGATCCTGCGAGTTCTGAAATTGACATCGATTTGCCAGAGCCGAACAATGTGGCTTCTAGGAGGGTTTCTAATGCTAATTCTGTCATATTATCACCTCATTCAACAAGCCAGTCAAGATTTTCGTTAATCTTATTTTCTTCAGAGAGAAGTTCCTTTTCCTTCTTCAGACGTAGTTTTTCTTCTGCCTCACGAGCTTTCTCTGCCCTCAATTGCAATCTCTCTGCATGAAGCATTGAACCCGTTTTGGAATCTTCACGGTTTGTTAGTGAAACTTCATCCTCTTCTTGACTGGCTTCGATGACTTCGGCAAAAGTGGCTAATTGTGGCCAGAGGTCTTCGATCATAATGAGGTCAGTAATCCCATTCCCTTGCGTAATTGATGCGATTCCTTTGTGAGTAAGGAACAATCCTGCAATGAAGGAACTTACCTTTGCATCCTTCTCATAACCTTCAGGAATAACTCCGAATATTAATTCTAAGATTGGTCTTAGAGCATTCATCACTTCTGTTAGGGGAACATTGTGTGAATCCATTGATTGGGTTGTTTGACGAAGTGCTGTCCAACACCGTTCGATATCACCATCTAGATCTTCATTGTGCATCCGTCCCCCAACGTTGGAGAGCATGTCTTCTAATTCGACTGCATGAGCAACTCTATTCTCCTCACGTTGCTTAATTGCGTCAGCATCATCGGCTGCATCCTTTAGTGCCGAAAGAAGTTCACCTAATGTGACTGGACGGCCTTCATCACGACGTACTCGCTCATCGAAAAGCCCTGCAAGAACATCGTCGGCATCTCCTTGGAGAACAGTGTTTGTGAAGTGGAACTCGTGATCATCATATTCAGCCTCCCAACCGAAATCAAAGCCTGCATCCCATTCATCTCCTTGATCTTGATACTGCACACGATCAAAGAGAAGAGCAGCTTGATGATGAAGCACTTCCCAAGCCATGCGAATAAGTCGGCCACAGGCAGGTAAATCCAAATTACTCGCTTGAGATTTAACCCGCTTTGTAAATTGTTTCAGAAAACTGGTCAAATCAATATTCCAAGCATCGAGTCCTTCGCTACCAACCAACGACATGACCAGAGCAACGCTCCTATCAAATGGGTCATCAAGTGTTTGATGTTCAGCCTCTTCAGTCTGAGCAATCATCATGATTCGGTCGGCATAAGCGTTGATTCCTTCAAGGTCATCATCTCCACTTTGGAGTAATTGATCGATGACATCCTGACGAAGGAACCACTGATCCAGACCTTGTTGACTCACCAAAATCGCCTCATTCAACCTTTTCTATAGAAGGTTCAGTTTGTTCTTCTTCATCCATTGATGCAATTGATTCGACAAGCTTTGCTCGCTCCTCAATATCCTCATTCGTTTCAATTGTACGTTCGGTCAAAGAAGCAATGCTCTCATCTTCAACCATGTGCTTTAACAAGCCTCCAAGACTTTGTGGAACTGGAAGTGCCTCTGGAACAGTTGGCATTTCTGCAAGCCCTTTTTGCTCTTCTTCTGCCCGCTTCTGATTGGTTGCAGCAGCTGTTTCTGCTTCCTTGAGAGCTTGTTCTCCAAGAGCAATTGCTTGTTCCTGGTCGAAATCCACAATTCTACGGCTGCATCCATCTCCTCCATGGGTAATTCCAATGTGGTGATCGGCGAGTTGTAATGAGACCTTCCTCAGTGTAACCATGATGAATTGTGCACGCTTACTGCGTTCACGGCACATCTTAGCAATACATTCAGCATTAACGCTGTCAAGATTCTGATCGACTTCATCGAAGTAATAGAACGGACTCGGATCATAATCCTGAATTGCGAAAATAAGTGCCAATGCAGCAACTGATTGTTCTCCTCCGGATAACTGATGCCGAGTAACATTTGATGACTTTCCTTTCGGCTGAGCCCATAATTCAAGGCCGCCCTTGAATGGTTCATCCTTATTCTCAAGATATAATTCTCCACGACCACCATTACTGACAGCTTTGTATACCTTCTTGAAATTCTCATTGACCTTTTCCAATACTGCAATCAATCGAATCTTACGCTGTTCTTCCAATCGTTCTGCAACTTCAATCAACTGTCTCTTACGATCTCTAAGTTTCTTGAAGTCGCCTTCCATAGCATTCAGCCGTTCTTCCACAGCATCATACTGCTCGATTGCACGCATGTTGACCATTCCGAACTCTTCCAACCGTCGTTCAAGTCGACGAATTCTACGGTCGATGTCTGCAACACTGTCAAGCACTGTTCCTTCCTCTGCAGGCTCAATTCCAGTCGCCCCCATGTCCATTTCTACGCCATGGAGTTCCTGTTGTTTTTGTTGAATAGTACGTTCAAATTCCGAAGAGAGATTACGGTGACTACGGGCTTGATTGGCTTTTTGAGTCAGAGAGGAATTAAGCCCCACACGCTCTTCAACCAATTCCAATCGCTCATCTTCAAGCCCCTTATTCTCCTCAAGATATTGAGCACGTTCTGCTTCCTTCTCAGCAAGAACCTCTCCATTAGTTCGAATCGATTCTTTCAATCCTACAACCGATTCAGCTCTGGTTGACAGGCCTTCTTTGAGTTGTGAAATACGTTTATTCTCTGTAGTAGCACTGTTTGTAAGTAATTCTCTACGTTCAGAAGCCCCTTTCAGTGTAACTTCTGCATTTGAACGAATTCCTTCTGCCTTAGTCCGCTTCACGGTTGATTCATGTAACCTGTCTTTCAAGTGTTGAGGGCTTGCGTCCTCAAGCGCATTGTGGGCATTCTTACGGACGATCTCAGCATCAGCAACACTGCATTCAGCAGTATCCAGTGCCTCGAGTTGAACACCACCAAGCGCTTCAAGAGTTTCCAGTTGATCTTTCAATTGTCGCACTTCGCCAATTAAGGTTGCATGAGTTTTCCTGAATGTTGAAAGTTCTGCTCGAAGTGTCTCTCGCTTTAGCGTCCCCTCTTCGTTTGCAAGTTCATTGATTTGGTTTCGCAGTGATTTTTGTTCAGCCCGTACATCCAACAGGGCTGCAGATACAGTATCAGACATGAGACGAAGACGTTCAATCTCTGAGGAGAGGCGCTCGACTTCTTTTGCACCTGCAATTCCTCCACCAAATCCAACGGACATACGTGCACGTGAACCTCCAACCATAGCGCCACCAGCTTCGGTAATGTCGCCTCTCATTGTTACAAGTCGGACTCCGCCCATGTTTTGCCGGGCGATTTCCATACTGTCCACAATGAGAGTATTTCGGAGAGCGAATTTGATTGCAGCATCTATTCGTGGATCGTATTCGAGAAGTTCGTATGCAAATCCGATAACTCCTGGCTTTCTGGCAACCATCATTGCCTTTCCACCGGCTCGGTTTGCCGTTAATTTATTGAGTGGAAGGAACGTTGCCCTACCAGCTTTTCGCTGAGCAAGCCAGCGAATAGATTCAGCAGCAACCTGGTCTGAATCAACCACAACCGAGGTCATAGCCCCTCCAAATGCAGTTGCGAGAGCGGTTTCATGCTCACTGTTGATTGGACCACATAATTCTGCAATGGTGCCGATAACACCTCGCAATTCGCCACGATCTCGCGCTCCTAGCACAGCAGCTGCCCCTCCAGCCATTCCTTTCGAATTTGATTTCGATTCAAGTTCTGCTCTAGCGGAGCGGAGTTGTCGCTCTGTTTCGGTCATTCTCCGCTCAATTGCTGCGTTTTCCTCAAGTAGCCTGGATTCTGCATTCTCTGAATCGATGATACCTTGTGTCAAAGAAGAACGATCAACCTTCTTGCCAGAGCCGCTAATCGCTTTGAATTCTGCCTCTTTTTCTTCCAGTTCAAGCCGTGATTCTTCGAACTTTTCTTCTTCTTTTCCAATGGAAGAGGCGATGAGTTCGACTTTAGCTGCAGTCCTATCAACTTCTGATTGTGCTGAAGCGACGTCTTTTTTGGCTTCTTCAAGTGCACCAATAGCATCCCCTAGGGCTCTGTTGAGTTCAGCATTGGTCTTACCTGAACCTTCAAGAAGTGAACGAACTTGATCTTCCTCAGATTGTGCTTCAGCCAACATTCGCTCGCATTCTTCGAGTTGAGTCTTACTCGTTTCAACTTCTGTAAGTAATAATTCAAGTGCATTTGCAGCCTCATTGTAGCGTTCAAGGGATATTTCGAGTTCTTCATTATCATCAATGTCTGCTTGTTTGGCATCTTCAATACGATCTTTATCTCTGTCAACCTGAACTCGTAAACTGTGAATCGCTTGAGAAAGGGCATTCCCATCTCCACCGAGTAGATCATCGATTTGTTTTTGAATTTCTCCAATTCGGTCATCCAATTTAACAAGTGTTTTACTTCCTTGTTTGACTTCCTCTTCCAAGGCAGAGGCTTCCTCTACATACCTCAGTTGTTCTTGGATTTGGTGTTGAAGCTCAAATTGTAAACTTGCATACATGGCTTGAAACCGTTGAGAACGGGAAAGAGTGAGTTCATCCGTAATAGACTGAGCCTTAACAGCGATTTTTCGCTCTTCTGAGAGTTCCTTGAGACGGACTTGTTGCTCCTCTTGAAGCATACCAATTCGTTCAAGGTAGGAATCCACATTTTCCTGTTGTTTCTTAGCCTTACGGATTTCATCATCATAAGATGTTACGCCAGCAACTCCATCGAGAACTCTACGACGTTCAATCGGAGTCATTCGAGCCAAGCCGGTCACGTCGCCTTGAAGTACAATGTTGTAACCATCAGGACGCGCATTTGCTGCATTGAGTAAACGGTGAAACGATTTCTGAGAACTTTCTTCTCCATCGAGCAAGTATGAGGAAACCACGTTATCAGAAGCTGTCAACCGAATTGATCGTGTCATTCGAACTTCATCGTTTTCAATTGGAAGTCTGCGTCTTCCGCTTGAGAGAACAGGATTTCCAAACACCAATGTTACTGTACAATTGCGAGCAGGTTTGTATCCTTCAGCCCCATTGAACATCAATTGCTTTGTGTTTTGAGCACGGATGGTACGTGTGGATTTAGGCCCCAATACAAATTGAATACCATCTCCACAATTAGACTTGCCAGATCCATTAGGACCAGTAATCGCAGAAAAGCCACGATCAAGAGGTATGACTACCTCTCCACGAAACGATTTGAAGTTCTCCATTTCAAGTGCTTTTAGAAACATCCCAATCCCTCTGCCAGATATTTCACTGACCTTAACGCGAACACCGTTCGCCGAGGGGATTTAAACAATAGGTTGATTATACGTCTATGGCATGCGTTTGACTGCAGTAAAAATGGTGCCGTATCTCAGACGACACCTGCCATTCTGCACTCTTTACAACCGCCACCTTTGCAATATGGGCAGGTTGCACGTACTCTTGGAGAGGTTCGTGTCCTGAATGGAACAAGGCTTGCATCCCTATCTAACAATCGACTTCTCTTTGCAATGCCTTCTTTGGATGCTGCCATAGAACGTGCTTTTTCGTTAAACACTTGTTGCATTCTCAATTCCTTCTCCCGTTCGGACTCGAGGGAACGATAGTTCTCTTCAAACTCAGAAACGTGATACTTTGGACCTCTTAGGAGCAGAGCCCCGACAACAGCCATGATAATCTGGACAAGCCAAGGCGAGAGCGGTAATGGGATCAAATCCGAGAGAGAGGCGGAGTTTGCTCCTGTCGGCAATAATTCAAATCGATCTAAAATTGCCAAACCAAAGAGCATCGACCCTGAAATCATCATCACTCGACGTATTCTTCGGGCCAGTTTAGGATTTGCAGGCATTCTAAATCGCCCTGCTGTTACAATCAACAGGCCCCAACATAGGAGCATTATATCCGCTGTACCCCAAGTACCTGATTCAGAAAGACAGAACGCATTACCGGTCTCGGAAATTTCCTTTTCCATTTCTGGAATCGTACACCCTGGGTCGGCTAATCGAAGAACATCAAGTCTGGAATTTGGTGCGCCATCGACCACATACGGCGCCATAGCCCCAAAGTGAACATTGGCAATAACAAAAACGAGAGTTAACAAGCCAGTCAGGCCAATCAACTTACGCAACATAAACCGAGCCTAGAGACGGGGACAAATAGGGGTATCGCAGGAACAAACCGATGTTGTCAAAAACCACGACTACTAGGAACAGACGATGCCAAGAGTGCTCATCATCGGTACCGGAATAGCTGGCCTATTTTCCGCACTACGGTTGGCGAATGCTGGACAGATGGTTACCGTACTGACAAAACAACGTCCAAAGGATTCATCGACGAATTGGGCGCAAGGAGGAATTGCAGCGATTCTTGACAAAACAAATGTCACAGAAATCGATGGCCATGTCGCAGATACTCTGCGTGCTGGCGATGGTATGTGCGACAAATCAGTTGTCCAGATGGTTGTAGAAGAGGCAGGTGGACGAATTCAAGATCTATTGGAAATCGGCGTCAAGTTTGAGAAAACCCCACTAGGAGAATTCCAATTAGCCAAAGAAGGAGGCCACTCCTCTCGACGTATTCTCCACGCAAAAGATGCTACTGGGAGAGAAATTGAGCGAGCTTTAAACGAAGCTGCACAACATCATCCAAATATTTCTATGAAACCGAATACATTGGCTATTGACCTCATTCAGAGAACGCATAAATCTCCTGAAAAAGGAATATGCGGAGTCTGGGCATTAGACCAAGATTCGGGAAATGTCGAGACGATTGCAGGTGATGCTGTCCTCCTTGCGACAGGTGGTGCAGGACAATTATGGGACAAGACAACAAATCCATCAGTTGCCACTGGAGATGGTGTTGCTATGGCCTATAGAACGGGTGCTTGCATTCAAAATATGGCATATGTTCAATTTCATCCTACAGCGCTTATGATGCAAGGTGAGCGTCCATTTTTGATTACCGAGGCCCTTCGTGGTGAAGGAGCAGTTCTTCTTGACCATGAAGGATATGCTGAATGGTGTAAAAACAAAGCAAAAGATCCTGCTGAACTCTCTTTCACACTTACAGCCTCAAAAGAAGGATCGATGGCGACCAGAGATATCGTGGCTAGAGCAATCGACCAAAGACTTGCGGAGACGGGAAAGTCACATGTTTGGCTTGTGACTCAACACCTTGACAGCGAGAGATTAAAACTGAGATTTCCAATGATAGCAGAACGTCTCGAGACCTATGGATTGACGCTTGGAAAAGACCCGTTACCAGTTGGTCCAGCAGCACACTACATGGTTGGCGGACTGAAAGTTGACATTCACGGAAGAGCATTACTTGCCTCAAATAATCACACCATCCCTGGGCTCTTCGCCATCGGAGAAGTGGCGTGTACTGGTATGCACGGAGCAAACAGGTTAGCCTCAAACAGTTTGTTGGAAGCAGTTGTTTTTGCTCACCAAACCTCTGAATATCTCATACAAAACCAGCCTCAATCAAATCCTCAACCACTCCCAGAGTGGAGATCGGATGGACTTGATACCTTATCGGAACATGGGCCCATCGCTCATGATCGTACAACACTAAATCAGACGATGCGATTTGAGGTCGGTATTTCGAGGAAATATTCACGCTTACAACGAGCTATTCGTCGTCTAAGTCTCTTAGAGCAAGAGATTAATGCTATCTGGAAAGCAAGTATTCCCACTCGTGAAATTGTGGAACTTCGTAATATGATTCTGGTTGGAAGACTTGTAGCCGAAGATGCAAATGAACGAACTGAAAACAGAGGCCTCCATTACAACAAAGACATCATCTCAATTGACGAATGAGTGAGGTTATGAGTTGGTTCAGAGGTGTAGGAACACCTAATCGCTCCCCCCTCCTACAAATTTCAGCATTTAGAATTTCAATTTCAGTTGGCCTTCCCGCCCGAACATCTTGCAACATTGAGCAATAATTTGAACCGGTCTGAACCAACACTTCTCGTAGACGATTTACAAGATGTTCATCGTTCTCTAGTTGTATTCCTTCCATCCGTGCAATCTTTACCCCTTCAAGCATAAGAGCGACGACGGAATCGAATGTAATCGGTTCAAGAAGTGCAGAATTTTCTTTCCCAATTACTGCTGCAACGGGATTAATTGCAATGTTTAGAAGCATTTTATTCCATAATGCTACTCTACCATCATCGACCCAACGTGGAGCAAGTCCTGATTTATTCAGAATGGAGAGAAGTTGTTGGAAATCTTCAAAAGAATATGGATGCATAAATGATCCAAGCATGAGTTCTCCCTTACCAGCCCATTCAACATGGCCAGGTGTTGGCCTGTAAGCCCCATGAGTTGTCGTTGCAGAAAGGACACGGTTTGCGCCAAATTCATGAACCATCTTTTCTTCAAATCCCATTCCATTCGAAAGTGAAAATGCAATTCCATCTGGTTTCAAAAGATGCCTCCCGACCTCCAGAAACTCCATGTCTGTCGATGGTTTTCCCGTGAAAATGACAACTTCGCAGGAAGAGTGAACTGTGGAAGGAAGGGGATGCTCAGAAGGAATTACCTCCCAGCGATCCCCATTGATTTCATCGTCTTTAATTCCTGAAAGCGTCAATCCATTAACCATCAATTCAGCAGCATGGAGCCCTCTCCCATAGAGGATAAGATCGCTCTCTGTTGAAGCAAGGCAACCTGCAACAAGGGAACCGATTGAACCAGCTCCAATGATTCCAATTCGCATACTAACCCTCCAAGTAGCCACCAAAGTGAAGCATTATTGCTCCATCTTGGTGAATGAGTTGGACTGTGGAACGTCCACTACTTGGAACAAGCACATCGAAGTGGGTCCAACCTTGAGGTAAAGCGCTTGGTAAGGATGAGAGATCCCATTGAGCATCTCCATTTGTTTCATGGCGAAGAAGAACGGACTCATTATTAGTGTTGTAGAGAGAAAACTCAACATTGTCACCCATAATATCCAATGGAGCATCCCAAAGCCTCAGGATTTGGTCATCGAACATGAGAACGATATCAGGCCCATGTTGAATCTCAAACCTCGTCTGCTCTAATGTTTCAAGATTGCAATGATAATAATGGCCATTTGGGAATGTGATGTGGACAGATTCGTTCTCATCGATTGTAGGTATCTTTTGACTCGGCCAAATACTCAAGTCCCAAGTCCAATTGGTTGCGTTTGAATGTCGTGGTGTGCTTAGGAATTCATTACCAGTACACGTGGTACTATTTTCTCTGTAGAGCAAACCTGAATCATTTGCAAACGGAGCACCCCAGCCAAGTTCACTATCAATCAACCAGCCTTCGTCAGAAGCAGAGACGACATGTGGCCATGACTTGTCGAAACCAACATGAAACTGATTACCATCGAATTCAACAACAGATAATTCAGTTGTGAGAGAGTCTGTTAGTGATTGATCATTACTCTCCAAACATATCGATTCAGATTGCCAGTCGGCTTCTGTTACTAGGCCTGCTTCTCCATCAAACCAGAGATATGACGCCCATTGGTCATCCAGATTAGGCAGTGAAGCAGATGCAGTCATATCTTCAAGAACATAAACTGGAAGGCAGGTTAGCACACTCGATTCAGTACGAAGGTAACTCCATTCAGAGCCAACTGATGAATTTAGGTTAGGATAAAGGGTGAACGATTCCAAAAATTGTTCATCTCCAAGAACAAGTTCAAGTTCATAGACGAGATATGTTGGCATTATCGATGAATTCAGATGACTGAAATCTATAGTGATAGAGAGGGAATCATCTGAATCGAGAACCCCTTCACAATTCGTCGATTCACACGACAGTTTAGAGAGCCAATCTGAACCAGAAATAGAAGCGATAGATACTTTGTAAGTATTTGCCTGCATTGACGGATTTGAGAGAATAATGGTTTGAGTCGAGTTCCAGAAATCATCAATCAATTCAGCAGATTCTGCATCTTCAATTGTGTATTCTAAATCTGAATCCCATCGATCCACGGGTTCAAGAGGAAATTCAGGAGGAATTGCAAAAAGAAGTGCAACGAAAAGAATGATGCCAAGACTTCGATGAGATTCTTCATCAAGCGGCACATCGCCGTCAAGGAGAACTGGAAT
>JABGWN010000243.1 GCA_018645535.1 Methanobacteriota archaeon | reverse complement strand
GATCATGATTCTTCTGTTTTCATCGATAATAGCAGGTATGTCAATAATGATAGTTGAACAAGCCTTCATGGGGTCTAAATCACAAAGCATTGAACAATCGCAAACCCTCAATTCGATTCCTGTTGTTCTTGTTTTTGAAATCGAAGAATTTGATTCAACAGGAAATACAAATGATCGCCTCTACTTGGTGTTCAAATTCCCTTACACGAGTAATAGCATACCTGATACAAACGTGAAATGGGCGATGCTGTGCGATATTAACGATACAGCAACCCCACCTCAAGCAGGTACTTTTCACACCTTGGTTTATTCAAGCGGAGATTTTGATTCTGCCACAGAATTGATTTCAAATGGTAATGATGATGCTGCACTTGACGAGTTCAACCCAACAACTTATTATCACATTATTATTGAACTCTCTGAACCAGATGGGAACGGCGATTGTGATCTTGTCGAAGACATGTCTTCGACATTTGTGATTGCTGTGGAAAATGGAAGAACAACTGAACTCGATTTCCACCTACCTGCAGGCGTCGGTGCAGGCTATGATTTAATGAGTTGATTTTATGAGAGAAGACCGTGATGAACTTGCCCAAGTTGGATTAGGTGCTATGATCGTATTCATCGGTTCTTTACTTGCAATAACATCCTCCGCATATGTAATGATTCAACAACTTGAGGTGATCACCCAAACCTCTCAAAAAACAATATCAGTTGCAACCAATGAAGCCCATACACAGGTTGTTTTTGTTGGAGGTTGGGTAGATGATGCATTCGATGATTATCTCCTCATGATTGAATTTCAGAGCTTAGGCGAGGAGGTAATTACTGATGAAATCGCATGGGTGTTATGGTGTGAATTAAACGGGAACATGTTCCGAAGAATGGGTTTCTTGGGCGACACAGTTAGCTCAGCACCCGATGGAGTTACAATATGGGAAGTTGGGGGAGACATCGATTTACCTGACACGCTTGTTTCTGGAAAACGATACTTTGTCATTGCAGATGGAGGAGTCGGTATTGGGAATGGCGCAGGAACTAACTGTGGCCCGAAATATATATTTGACAATGGGATATCTGCATATTACTCGATTTACTTGCCAAACGGCGGCCACCTTACACAAGAATTCCGTGTCAATACATTCGCTGTTGGTGAATCGATTACTTGATTATTGAATCAAGTGTTGAGACAAGGCTAAACGCCCATATGATCAAATAGAAATTCTGCAAAGAGTGAATGCTTGTTCAAACGACACCTTGTGCAAGCATAGCCTCAGCAATCTTGAGGAAACCTGCTACGTTTGCTCCAAAGACATAATCACCATCACGGCCATATTCCTTTGCAGTATCGTAAGCGTTCTTGTGGATTCCAACCATGATGGCGTCAAGACGAGCATCGACTTCTTCACGAGTCCATGAAAGACGCAGGCTGTTTTGGCTCATTTCAAGACCAGAGGTCGCGACACCACCAGCGTTTGATGCCTTACCTGGAGCAAAGAGAATTCCTGACTTCTGGAAGACTTCAACAGCTTCAGGGGTGCATGGCATGTTTGCACCTTCTGCAACAGCGATAACATTGTTTGCAACCAGCATCTCTGCTTCTGGTCCGCTCAACTCATTTTGAGTTGCACATGGAAGAGCAACATCAACATTGACGCCCCAAAGTCCGTTAGGAGTAGGTTCTGGAGCAGATGCAGTGAATGTTACACCATCAAAGTGAGATGCATATTCTGAGATACGTCCTCTGCGGTTGTTCTTTAGATCCATAATCCAAGCCAACTTTTCACGATCGATACCGGATGGGTCATGGATATAGCCGCTTGAATCAGACATAGTTACTGGCTTTCCACCAAGGTCAAGCACCTTTTCACAAGCAAATTGAGCAACGTTTCCGGAACCGGAGATTGCAACCAATGCACCTTCGAACGACTTACCTGCTGCAGAGAGCATCTCACGAGCAAAGTAAACAAGACCGTATCCAGTAGCTTCAGGTCGAATCAGTGAACCACCATATGTGCGACCCTTTCCAGTAAGAACTCCTGCTTGGAATTCATTTCGGAGTTTACGGTACATACCGAACATATAGCCGATTTCTCGACCACCAACACCGATGTCACCTGCAGGAACGTCACAATCTTGTCCGATGTGTCTCCAGAGTTCCATCATGAAAGATTGACAGAATCGCATAACCTCTGCATCTGTACGTCCCTTAGGATTGAAGTCTGAACCACCTTTTCCGCCACCCATTGGAAGGCCAGTTAGGCTGTTCTTGAAGATCTGCTCAAAAGCAAGGAACTTGAGAATAGATGCATTGACTGATGGATGGAATCGCAGTCCACCCTTGAATGGTCCGATAGCACCATTGAATTGGATTCTAAAACCACGGTTTACGTGTTCGTTACCTGCATCATCAACCCAAGGAACTCTGAAATGAATTAGACGCTCTGGCTCAACAATTCTCTTAACCATGTCCACGTATTCTGGATGACGCTCTAGGGCTGGCCCTAGGCTTTCCAATACTTCCCATACTGCTTGATGGAATTCTGGTTGTTCAGGATCTCGGGCGACAACTGCATCGTATATTTCTTTTACAATTTGCATGGAATGATTCCACCTTAGCCTGCTCGACCCTCAAACTGTTTCTAATGGTTTTGATTCATCGAGTAGCCAAGAACCGTGTTTTCAAACCTCAAGCGAATGGACACACGGTCATAAATCGTTCAAGTCGTTCAAGCCTTTTGCGGCCTTGTTCATCGACATCAGACATGGCATGGATTGCTTCCTCAATCATTCCGTGTTGATCAGGTTGTATTCCCAAAAGTTGTCTCAAATGATCGAGTAACGCCCATTCGTCTTCTGTAATAACTTCATCATCCAAGGCTGCGATAAGAGCTGATTGGTAAGTCGAAACACTCCCCATAGGCATTTCCAGCAGAGACTCATCTTTATCGAACGGAGAACG
>JABGWN010000242.1 GCA_018645535.1 Methanobacteriota archaeon | reverse complement strand
GGTTCTCGTAACCGAACACAGAAGTTCATCAAGGGACACGTCAAGTATTGCGGTGAAACTGCACTTCTACATATGGACAAGGGCTATTCAGTTGCAGTCAAGAAACTCGGAACAATTGGTGTAACCGTTGAGATTATGCGAGCAAACACTCGTCTTCCTCACGAAATCACAATCTTCTCCAATGAAGAATTATTGATCAGAGAAGACTCAGAAGCAGCTTCTGATACAAACGCAGAGGTGACTCAATGAGCCACGTCCGCAACCGTGATATCGCAGCAATGAGCCAAGAGGCTCTTGGAGCAAGACTTCTTGAATTGCAAGAAGAACTTCTTCAACTCCAGGCTGAGAAGGCACTCGGTGGTACACCTTCCAATATGGGTGCATACAAGGCAACACGCCGAAGTATTGCACGCATCAAGTCCTATCTTCATGGGGCTACCAACTAAACAACGAGGTGATGAACGACTATGGCGGCAATTTGCAGTGTGTGTGGGCTCCCTGATGAGCTATGCATCTGTCAAGAAATCGCTAAGGAGCAACAAAGAGCAATCTTGTCAACTGACCGAAGGAGATATGGAAAAATTGTCACCAAAGTGGAAGGTATTGAAGACGTAGCAATCGACATCAACGAACTAGCAAAATTACTCAAAAACAAATGTGCTGCCGGAGGAACTGTTAAGGGTCGAATCATAGAACTTCAAGGCGATCACAAAAAGAAGGCAGCAAACGTACTAAGAAATAATGGATTTAATGTGGAGGTGAGATAATGACAGATATGAACAAGACTTGGATGGGACAGACGCTTAATGTCGTTGGTTCCACAGACTCCACCCTCATCGGACGCACTGGACTTGTCGTCGATGAATCACAACATACAGTAACGATCCTTGAACACAACATCGAGCGTGTGTTCGGAAAATCAAGTATCCAATTTACACTCAACGGCGGAACTACCGTCCTCAAAGGATCGTCCTTGCGGCAACGACCTGAAGATAGAATGCGCCGCAACTATAAGGAGGCATGAAGATGCGAGACATCGGAATTGACGTAAAAAGACCAACAGATGAATGGGACGGCGACGAGAACTGCCCGTTCTACGGAAGCTTGCGCTTGCGTGGACAGGTATTCGAAGGCGTAGTATCCGGAATCGGAATGCAGAAGACAATTACAATCGAGCGAAACAATGTTCGTTACATGAAGAAGTACGAACGTTTCGAAAAGCGAACCAGTGCTCTAAGTGCACATCTGCCAAGTTGTATTGGCGATGTCGAAATTGGAGATTCCGTACGTGTTATGGAATGCCGACCTCTTTCCAAGACAGTTTCATTCTGTGTTGTTGAAATGACCGGGGGTGACGAGTGATGAGAGGAATCGCAGGCCGTCAAACCCGTGGATTGCCAACAATGGCTCGACTACACGTCGCTGACAACACCGGTGCTAAGATCGTTCAAATCGTGAACGTCATCAAGCTCGGTGGTACTATGCGTCGATACCCTGCTGGTGGCGTTGGTGATATGACCAAGGTTTCAGTCAAGAAGGGTACTCCAGACACACGACGACAGATGTTCAATGCTGTCATCATTCGTCAACGCCGACCATTCCGTCGTGCTGACGGAACATGGGTTCAATTCGAAGACAACGCATGTGTCATTACAAACCTCAAGGGTGAAGTTCAAGGATCCGATATCAAAGGACCAGTTTCCCGTGAGGCTGCAGAGCGTTGGCCACGTATCGCTGCAACAGCGAAACAAATTGTATGAGGTGAGAACATGGTAACATCAAGAAAACCAGGAAAGCAGCGCAAGGCGCACTACAACGCGTCATTACATACCAAGCGTAAGCGAGTTACTGCTCGTCTTCAACTCGACAAACCTGACGAAAGGTTCGCTGGCGTTCGCTCAGTAACCATCCGTACAGGCGACACCGTTCGTGTAATCCGTGGGGATTTCGCAAGCGGGGGAAAGCGTCACGGTGGTAAGCGTAAGGCAGAACCACTCACAGGTCCAGTAATTGGTATCGATGCCAAGAACGGCCGTATCCTCATTGAGGGTGCAAAACAATCCAAATCAGACAACAGAGAAGAAGCCGTGCCGGTCCACGCTTCCAACGTCGTAATCGTGAAACTCGATGAGACGGACAAATTGCGAATGCAAAAATTGACCGATGATAGGAGTTGAATACAATGGGTAGCAGCAGTCACTTGAAACGTTTAGCCATGCCTCGTAGCTGGCCACTTCCACGAAAGACCACCATTTGGGTTACACGCCCAAGCCCAGGTGCACACAGCCTCGATCGCTGTATGCCACTGAATCTGATCGTAAGAGATGTTCTTGGCCGTGCTCAAACATCCCGTGAAGTTCGATTCATTGTTCACAATGAATTGGTCAAGGTTGATGGACGAATCTGCAAAGACACCCGCCGTGGTGTCGGTTTGATGGATGTTCTTTCTCTCGGAGATGAACACTTCCGTTGCATGCTCGATGTCAATGGACGTCTACGATACGCACAGATTCCATCTGATGAAGCAGCATGGAAAATCGCTCGTATTGAAGGTAAAGCAACCATCAAGGGAGGCAAGACTCAACTCAACCTCCACGATGGACGAAACCTCATCGTCGAAGATTCAAACCAATACAATACTGGAGATTCACTGAAAATCGCTCTTCCTGAACAGACCATTATGGAACACATCAAGTTCTCTGAAGGTGTGCGATGTTACCTTGTTGGTGGTACGCACGTCGGTGAAGTTGCAGCAATGAAGGAGCGCATCGTGAAGCGATCCAGCATGCCAAACGAAGTTTCATTCGAAGACTTTGGTACAACTGAAGTCAACGTCTTCGCTGTTGGAGATTCCAACATGCCAATCACGGAGGTGAAGGTTTGAGCGATACAATCAATCCAATGAGCGTTCCTCGAATTACGAAGGTTTGCGTCAACATTGGTGTTGGTGAAGGTGGGGACCGTTTGGTCAACGCCGAAAACGTTCTCGAAATCGTAACAGGTGTTCGTCCACAACGAACACTTGGTCGAATCCAGAATCGTGATCTTAAGGTTCGTGAAGGAGCACCTATCGGTTGCCGCTCCACCATGCGAAACAAGGATTCTATCAATGAGTTCCTCAAGAATGCTTTCTGGGTACGTGACAATACAATCCCAAGCTGGAACTTCGATGCACAAGGAAATCTTTCCTTTGGTGTCCGTGATTACACGGATTTCCCAGAACAAAAATACAATCCTGATATTGGAATTTACGGTATGGACATCAATGTCGTCTTGGAACGCCCAGGGCACAGAGTAAGCCGCCGCCGAAAAGGAAAAGCCAAGGTTGGAAAGGGACACGGCGTAAGTCGAGAAGAATCGATGAAGTGGTTCTCTGAAACCTTTGGATTAAAAATCATGGAGGAATGAATATGGCACGAGATCATGGAGAATACATGGGACGAACAATTGGTTGCCGACGTTGTGGTCGACGCCGTGGAATGATACGACGACATGGGCTTCGCCTTTGCCGCCAATGCTTCCGAGACGTAGGACCTGAAATAGGTTTCAAAAAGATGAACTGAGGTGAAATGAATGCAATTAGATCCATTAAATGATGCACTTGTAAAGATTTACAACGCTGAACAAGCAGGTAAATTCGATGTCGAATTAACGCCTGCTTCGAAGCTACTAGGAAACGTACTCAACATTATGCAAACTTCCGGCTATGTCGGGGAGTTTACTCGTGTTGAAAACGGACGTGGCGACGCTTTCGTAGTCGAACTGAGAGGTACCATCAACCGATGTGGTACCGTCAAGCCTCGACACAGTGTCCGCCGTCAAGAATTCGAAAAGTGGGAGACAAGATATCTCCCTGCCCAGGACTTTGGTCTGCTCATATTGACAACCAATTCCGGCGTCATGAACCACTACGATGCGAAGGACGCCCGCATCGGCGGCAAGTTACTTGCCTACGTATATTGAGGTGAAGAAAAATGGTAAAAATCGACAGAATCGAACACATCGTAACCATCCCTGAAGGCGTTACAGCCTCTATCAGTGAAGATGGCGTCGTAACCATTGCTGGACCGAAAGGATCTCTCTCACGAGAGTTCGTCTCGAACCGCATTGATTTACATCAAGACGGCAATGGCCTTCTGGTACGATCCGACTTGCCTCGTCGTAAAGAAAAGGCACTCGCAGGTACTTGGAATGCTCACTTGAACAACATGGTAAGAGGCGTTACAGAAGGATTCACATATCATCTGAAAGCCTTCTACTCTCACTTCCCTATGACACTTGCAGTGCAAGGAGAAACCTTCGTCGTAAACAATTACTTCGGAGAGAGAGTTCCTCGACGCTCAGATATCCTTTCTGGTGTTGAAGTTAAAATCAGCAACAAGGTCGAGATTACCGTTTCAGGTATCGACAAAGAGAACGTTGGACAAACTGCAGCGAACATTGAACGCAGCACTACGGTCAAGAACCGTGATCGACGTGTTTTCCAAGACGGAATTTACCGTCTCAGTAAGGAGTGATTGGAATGACTGAAGAATACGCAAGCATGACAGTAGCACAACTCAAGGAATTGCTCAAGGAGCAAGGTCTGCCAGTTTCTGGTAAGAAAGCAGAACTCATCGAGCGCTTGATGGAAACATCTGGTGCAGAAGAAGAAGTCGTCGAAGATACAGTTGAAGAATCAGCTGCAGAAGACGATTTCTTTGAAGAAGATGAAGACTGGGATGACGACGAAGATGAAGGCCACGTCGCTAAGCAAAAGCCAGTTCTCGATGAAGAAACACAAGAAGCACTCTCTTTGCGTGCTGCCCAAAAGAAGAAGACACCTTCGTTTAGACGAACTGAATGGTTCCGTTACAAGCGTTTGTCTCGTTCTGGATGGAGAGCACCTCATGGTATGGACAGCAAGCAACGACGAAACTACAGATACCGTGGTTCCCTCGTACGTGTTGGCCATGGAAAGGTCGCTGAAGCTCGTGGGCTCCACCCATCTGGCTTCCGTGAAGTAATGGTTCACAACATCAATGATTTGGAACCAATCGATCCTGAAACACAGGCTGCACGCATTGGCCGTACAGTCGGTGGTCGAAAGCGAGAGCAGATCCATGCTCGAGCTGATGAATTAGGTATTCGTATCCTCAACCGAAGGAGTGGTGTCTGATGCAACTCACAAACCAAAAGAGACTCGCGGCGAAAATCCTCAAATGTGGTGAAAACCGTGTTTGGGTCAATCCAGATTACATCGATGAAATCGCATCCTCTGTACAAGCAGATGATATTCGTGAATTCATCGAAGAAGGACTAATTCGTGCCAAGGCAATCAAGGGAACTTCTCGTGTTCGAGCACGTACACGTCTCGAACAACGACGCAAGGGTCGCCAGAAAGGTCAAGGTAAGAGAATGGGTACTGCAAATGCTCGTAATCCTCGTAAGAACCGATGGATGAGAACAATTCGTTCACAACGAAAGGCGCTCAAAGATCTTCGAGAAGTTAGCGAAATCACAGACAGTGAGTATCGCCGATATTACCTCAAAGCAAAGGGTGGTTCATACCGTTCCATTGCGCACATGCGCTCTCAAATGACGCTTGAAGGTGTCAAACTAAAGGAAGGTGAAAACTGATGCGAGCAAATCGACGACGAACAGTTCTACGACGAAGAAAAGCCGGTCTAACCGACTATCGACGCAGACTTCGACTTCTACGAAGCCAAAAGCCTCGTGCAGTTGTACGTGTCTCAAACACTCGTACATCTTGCCAACTTGTAACATGGGCTGCAGCGGGTGATCTTGTTGTCCTCAATGTTACTGGAAGCGATTTGGTCAAGAAATACTCTTGGCCAGAAGACATGTCCAAGAAATCCGTTCCTGCGTCCTATCTTGTAGGATTCGCACTCGGAAAGGCAGCAATCGCTGCTGGACATGAAGATGCAGTTCTCGACATTGGTCTGGCTGCAAGCACACCTGGAAGTCGTGTATTCGCTGCCCTACGTGGTATGGTCGAAGCAGGACTGAACGTTCCTCACAGCGAAAAAGTACTTCCTGATGATGACCGTACAAACGGTGTTCACATCAATGACTCCATCGCTGGAGCCATGGATACAACAAAATCATCCATAGAGGGGGCATACTGATGACTGAAGAAGAAACAACACAAATCCAACAAGCACCAGGTCTAATCCTAGCTTACGCCCCGCAAGAGGCTGAAGAACCAGGCGGACGACGACGACGACGTAACAACCAGTACGATCCAATTAGCAACTTGCGAAATTGGACACCTCGTACCCGTCTCGGAAACATGGTCTTTGCAGGTGAAGTAATCACGTACGAACAAGCTCTCGCAACTGGTCTTCCAGTTCGTGAAGTCGAAGTTGTTGACGCACTTCTTCCAGATTTGGAAGATGAAGTCATCAACGTGAACATGGTTCAACGAATGACAGACAGTGGTCGACGACCTCGATTCAATGTTATGGCAGTTGTTGGAAACCGAAATGGATATGTTGGACTTGCAATGGCTAAGGCTAAGGATGTATCAAACGCAATTCAGAAGGCAATTGTTGCTGCTAAGTTGAACCTTATCAGTGTACAACGTGGAAACGGCTCATGGGAATCATCCGCTGGACCTGGTACTTCGGTACCAATCAAGGTTAACGGACGATCTGCATCGACACGTGTAACACTCATGCCCGCTGCAAAGGGTAAGGGCCTTGTTATTGGCGAGACCGGAAAGAAAGTTCTCGAACTTGCTGGCGTAACCGACGTACTTTCACGTACGAAGGGGCAAACCAGAACCACCATTAATTACGCTGCTGCAACCTTCAATGCACTCAAAGCATTAAACATAACACGCATTAGCAACGAACAGCGAGGACGTCTGTTCATCAACACTGGGAGGGTCTGAAATGAGTTGGATAGTTGTAAG
>JABGWN010000241.1 GCA_018645535.1 Methanobacteriota archaeon | reverse complement strand
TGAGGGCCATGAGATAAGATAGGACGCCAAAACGCATACCACGGAGAGAAAGAAGATGTTTTACATCATCAATGGATTCGGTAACCTGATGAACTTCATACCGCTTATCTCCCGTTTTGAAAGCAACCTGTAGTCCTTTGAGTTGTCTCGGGACGACTCGGTCCCAAAATAACCACGCCGTTAGAAATGCTAGAAATAACGAAGGAACCATACTAAATGAAAATCCTTGAATGATTTCCAGATTCGTCATTTCCTTTTCCTCATTCAGTTGGTGCTACAAGCGAGGGTTGGCTTGTTTTTTCATCAATTTCGTGACGAAGGAGTTGAATAAAATCATCAAGAGGTAAATCGGCTACTTGGTCACCGTTTCTTGCTCGCAAACTAACCGTATTGGTTTCCATCTCACCGTCTCCGAGAATCACCATGTAGGCGGGTTGAAGTTTCCGGTAAGTCTTGATTTTCTTTTTGATGTGAGCATCTGTTGCATCAACTTCGACCCGGATATCATGTTCCCTCAAAGCATGAGCAACTTTCGTTGCATAGGCTTCATGTCGCTCTCCCAAGGTGATGATATGGCATTGAGTTGGCGTAAGCCAAGTTGGGAACTTACCTGCAAAGTGTTCAATGAGAACGCCACAAAAGCGTTCCATGGAACCGAATGGTGCTCTGTGAATCATGACCGGACGGTGATGTTCTCCATCACTGCCCATGTAGGTCAAATCAAAACGCTCAGGCAAATTATAGTCAACCTGAACAGTACCAAGTTGCCATTCTCTTCCGATAACGTCCTTGACTACGAAATCAATCTTGGGTCCGTAAAACGCTGCTTCGCCTTCTTCTTCGGCCCACGGCACACCAAGAGAGGCTGCTGCCGCACGGCATGCTTCTTCGGCCTTGTCCCATCGTGCTGGGTCTCCAACATATTTGTCGGAATCAGGGTCACGAAGTCCAACACGAACACGATAATCCGACATGCCAAGTTTGTCAAAGATGATTTGAACCAATTCAATGCAACCGAGAACTTCCTCTGCAATTTGATCTTCTGTCACAAACAAATGTGCATCATCCTGTGTAAATCCACGGACTCGGGTCATGCCGGAAATTTCTCCGGATTGTTCCCAGCGGTAAACCGTACCAAATTCGGCCAAACGAAGTGGAAGATTTCGGTAGGAGCGAGATTGACTTGCATAAATTTTGATGTGATGAGGACAATTCATTGGTTTTAGCATATAACCTTCGATTTCACCAGTTCTCATGAGATTTGATAATTCGCCACATGTGCATCCCTCATCGGCTAATTTATTCATTAAATCTCGTTCAACAAGAGGAGGGTATTGTGATTCCTGGTAGTATGGAAAGTGACCGGATTTGCGGTAAAGGTCTAATTTTCCAATGTGAGGCGTAAAGACCTGCTTGTAGCCTTGGCGTCGCAAATGGTGAGAAATAAAATCCTGTAATTCCTGACGAATAACGGCCCCCCTTGGAGTCCACAAAATCAAACCTTGACCGACTTCCTCGTCAATATGGAACAACTGCAAGTCCTTGCCGAGTTTGCGATGGTCTCGCTTTTTGGCTTCTTCCATACGGTGTAATGTTTCCCTTAGGGCATCTTTTGTTGGTTCAACCAACCCGTAAATTCGGACGAGTTGTTCTCTATCTTGGTCGCCCCGCCAATAAGCGGGAGAAACCGAAGTGAGTTTAATGAACATCAATCTGGAGGTGTTCGGGACGTGCGGTCCAAGGCAAAGGTCGTACCATTCGCCTTGCTTGTAGATGGTTGACCCATCCCCATCTTCCAACTTATCATCGATGATCTCAATTTTGTAAGGATTGTCAATAAAGTGTTCTCGAAGGTCTTCTTCAGAGAGTTCTACACGTTCAACAGTAAAGTTCCTGCGAGCCAATTCCTTCATTTTCTTTTCAATAGCTTTGAGGTCACTTTCTGCGATGGGATCCATTGCAAAATCATAGTAGAATCCTCGGTCAATTGCAGGGCCAATCGTTGGCAGTGCCCCGGGATAGAGTTCCATTACCGCTTGTGCAAGAAGGTGGGCGGCAGAGTGCCGAAGGATGTGAATGCCTTCATCGGAATCAGAACGAATGCCTTCAACGGAACAATTCTCATCCAGCACATGAGACATATCGTACTCAGTACCGTTCACTTTTGCGGCAAGGCAACCATGTTTCTTGCCC
>JABGWN010000240.1 GCA_018645535.1 Methanobacteriota archaeon | reverse complement strand
GTTGCTCAAGAAGGTGAACTCGTCACTCCAGTATATGCCATTGGAGGCATCGATGCGTATGGAAACGTGATTGTATTTACCGACTGGACTCTGAGTGCTTCTGTTGAGGAAGATCGTCAAACACCACAGGCACAACTCAAATTGTTTGATTCCTCAGAATCATTGGAAACAAGTCGATGGTTTACAGGAGGCGAAGACGCTACATTCTCAAACCTTGAATCAGATAATTATTCCATCCAGTTCACTCTTTCAGATGATGTTGTAAGTGTAACCTATGTTCGTTCATCAGAAACACAATTGCAAGTTCTTGACCTGAGTCAGACGATTCCACATATTGATGTCGCCATATCAGAGTCCGTTGAAAACATCTCGTTCTCCTTTACAATTGCAGATAATGCAGGGAATGTAATGACATTTGAGACCATGTTCTGCACAACATGTTTGATTGAACCTCAAGTGATTGTTGAACCATCCGATACGACCGATGACGCTGAGGATTCGAAGAAAGGAAAAGGATCTGATTCAAATGAAACAGTTTTGATTGCTGTGTGTGCATTACTCGGTCTTCTAGTTCTGTTGCAGTTTGTTCGTAGGTCTCCATCAAAGAAAGCTCCAAAGGGTCTTCCTTCGATTGAAGAAGATGAATGGTTTGGAAAATACATGAGTCAAGACGAGAACTAATTCTAAAGAATCGGTATCTCATAATCGGATGAAATCAAATCAGGTAATTCCTCTCCTGAGTATTCAATTCCTGCGGATTGCCCTTCTTTCTGCATAAGGACTCCAGCAGTACTCCCTTGCTTCTCACCGTCTTTTGCATCAAATAAAAAATACCCAAATCCCATTAAAATTGCACCACCAATGATTGGAATGACCATTAATGTTGAATCACTATTCTTGAACAGAAGAACTACGGCAGTGATTAACAAGCAAACTGCTGAGAGCATGAGCAGCATCCGAGAGGCGTTCGCCATATCGATACCGAAGAAGTGATTTGACATAGCATTTCTTTCATTGCGTTCATTATTGACCACGTTATTCATGAACCGATTGCACTCTTTCACATCATGGCGGGACAAGAAGGTGGGTCTAAATCCTCACGTGGATGGCTCATGACTGCAGTTGCTCCTTGGGGAGAAAACGGAGAAGATGCTTTTGATCAAGGTCTGGTTGAACTTGGTTTAGGTGATGCTCGATTGATTCAAGCACAGGGTGCAATGCTTCCTTTAGGATTCAATATTGTTCCTCCGGAAGCATTGCCAATGGGTTCTCTTGTTGAATGTCATCTTGCTACGGCATATGCTTGGTCTGGTTCAACTGCTTGTGCAGGAGTAGGCTATGCTCTTTGTGAAACACCAGAAGGTGAAGAATGTGCGATCGTTGCTACGATTACAACCGAAGCAGACTATGAAGAAACAGTTCTGCTCTTACGCAGAAATATTCAACGAAAACTTGCATCTCGTGATTTAGAAGTTGTGGCATTTGATGTAGCTGTTGATGAAGTTACTGCGGGAGCAGATCATCACGGTGTTGCTATTGCAGCCTTGATTTTACCAGATTCACTACGAATGGCAGGCCGTGGAAGAACAGGTCCAATCCGTGGTGCATTAACGCGTAGTGCTGAACCTGAAAAGAAGCGTGTTGATACCAAAGCACCCGCAGCTCCAGCACGGCGCCCAGGCGGTCAATCCCAAAGAACAGGTACAGATTTTAGTTTGTGAATCTTCATAATCTGTTGCCCGAAGCAACTCTTATGGAGAAATGGAGTGTTGTCCAATGTCCTGCTTGCAGGAATTGCCACGGGACCCGTACTCGTGCCCGTCAATGCCCGCATTGTGGACAAACCCTAACAAGCAGCACTCCTATTGTAGCCACAGCAGATTCAGCAGCGCAATTACGGATTGAAGTAGCCTTAGCCAATACTCCTGAAGAGATTCGTGATGAACTCCGCAGAAAACTAGAGGCCTCAGAACAACCTCTCGTTGCCATTAACTCAACATCACCTCGGCGCTTGTATACGCTGATTGTTGAACGCGCTGGAGAGAGTGGCCTAATTCGTCGGAATGATGTCGAAGAGGTTTTGCTCAAAGTTGAGTCTGACATGGATGCTGATGACCTTTTAGATCAACTCGAAATCAATGGAACTATCATTCGTCGACAAGACGGAACCTGGCAACTCCTTGAGTGAACTTCATATGCGGAATGGCGTCCCCCAAACTAAGGGCGTATGGGTTAGTTTGGCCTATACTCGGGCGTTTGGGACGCTTGGACCCAAGTTCAAATCTTGGTACGCCCACCATCATACCGGTACATTGCGAGTCGATCGACTCGATGAGCAACCCACCAAAATAAGGGCAGTGCTAAAACCGCTAAGGGATTTATTGTCCCCACAAATAGACTAGCATATCCCAGCAGGTATGCTGCTAACGCTAGCCACATCAATGGGGTGGTTTTCAAATGCCGAAAACAACGTTTGTGATGTTCTTTTGTCATCATCAATCCGACATTGAAAAAGAAACGTTTTGGTTTAATTCCTGATATTTCAGTTCCATAAACTGCTCGAACTGGTACATCTTTGACGTTCCAACCTTCAGATGAGAGATGTATGAGCCAATAATTTGGATATCCATAGCCTTTCCATGAGTTGTTCCAATTCCAGTGTTGAAGTAAGGTCGATGAGGATGCAGTATATCCACACTGAGGGTCCGTAACTTTTCTTCCACTCGCTAATGTCGTCAACCATCCAAGAATTTTCGATGCACGACGCCTCGCTTTT
>JABGWN010000239.1 GCA_018645535.1 Methanobacteriota archaeon | reverse complement strand
GTTGAATCTCAACATGTTAAGCGTGTTCAAAAGACTGTAAAGGAAACTGGTGAATGGTTCATTCCACATGTAGTCGAGCCAGCATTTGGTATCGATCGGATTCTTTGGCATGTTCTTGATCATGCTTACGAAGAATCAGAAAAAGGTGGTGAGCCATATCGAATGCTAAAATTATCATCCTTGGTTGCTCCAGTCGATGTCGTTATCCTCCCACTTTTTGAAAAGAATGGAATGGATGAAATTGCAGATAAATTGCATAAGCGATGTTGCATGATTTCGAACCTTGTTTCAATGTATGATGCGAGTGGTTCAATTGGTAAACGTTATGCTAGAGCCGATGAAATTGGTGTTCCTCTTTGTATCACTGTGGACCATCAATCAGTCGAAGACAACACAGTTACGATGCGTACGCGTGATGATGGTTCGCAGATCAGAGTTTCAATTGATGAATTACCGTTTCTTTGAATGGAAGAAGCACGTTCAAGAACCGCCGACATAATGAGTGGATATGAGCGGTGCTTCAGACTGGACAGAGCGCCATCGTCCGATGTCAGAACATCAATTAGAAGGAAATGAAATTCAACGTCGTCAAATTCGAGAATGGCTTGATGGATGGATTGCAGGCAACCCGAAGAAGAAAGGAATACTTCTTGTTGGTCCACCTGGCGTGGGTAAGACTACTGTAGCGCGCGCAATTGCGCATGATATGGGATGGACAGTCATTGAACTCAACGCAAGTGATTCCAGAAATGCAGTCGCTATTCGAAAAGCAGCAACACAAGGATCAACTCACCGATCCCTCTTCCATGACCCCAACAAGCCTCAGCAAAGGACTCTGATTCTTCTCGATGAGGTCGATCACATTGGTGGTGGATTGCGTGCTGTCAGTGAAGATCGTATTCGAAAAGAATTAGATGGAGAGGATTCATCTCAACTATCGGGAGATTCCGGAGGGAAAGCAGAATTGTTACGACTGCTTGAAGCAACGAAGCAACCAGTCATTTTGGCATGTAATGACATCATGGGATTATGGGGCCGCTCATCTTCAACATGGCGTAATACGAAAGATCGTTTTTCTAAACATCTCGTTACAATTAATTTTGATCGTGTTTCTAATGAGGCATTGCGGCGTATTGCTCGGAGAGTACTTCGGGAAGAAAACATTGAATTCACCCAAGATGCTATTGAATCACTAATCGAAGGTAATCATGGAGACTTACGTGCATTGGTCAGAGATTTACAAGTTCTATCCACAGGTTCTGTTTCTGAATTGACAAAGTCTCAAGTTGCTGAGCATCTAGAAGCTGGAGTTCGTGATGTAACGACAGAAGTGTTCCCTGGTATGGAAAATCTCTATCGTTCACGAACCGCAGCCGAAGCAGTTCAACTTGGAAGAACAATCGATAAACAACCATCTGATCTGATGAATTGGGTTCATTGGAATAATTCTTCACTATTTGGTAATCATTCAATTGAAAAAGGGTCAAAGGCTCTTATTGTTGCAGACAAATCGGTCGAAAGCCGATTTCGAGATTTGGCTCACCATTCTTCGTATTGGACGCTTCATCTTGCTTCTCTCTCTGCAAGTGTTGCTAATTCTAAACCTCTCGAAGGACGTATTTACGCCAGTTATCCTCACTATCTACGCCGTTCAGGATCTTGGACACGACCTGCCATCATCTCCCACCTTTCTGACATGTCGAAGACAAGTAAATCGACTGTACGTCGTGAGTTTTTGCCACTCTTGTCGGCTTTAAGCAGAGAGGATTCTGTGATCGGCGACCCGAATGAATTCGCTATATCACTCTCTCTCGGACTCAGTTCGCAGGAACATGCAACATTGTGCGATATGCCAGTAAGTAGAAAATCAACAAAGGCAATGATGAAAGCTTTTGATGAGGCCGAACAGAAGTGGAAGGAACCAATCGTTGCTCAAATTATCGAAGAATTACCAGTCGAAGAACCAATTGAAGAAGTTGTTGAAACGCCTGTTAAGGAACCTCAAATTGATTCAGCTCAACGAACTCTATTTTAACTCTTCAATAGGTTCTCTTGACATCATTCTACGTAATCTAGAAAGAGCAGATCGGTTCGTTTGGTCTCTTGATTCAGACTTCCATGTGTGTGGATGGAGCAAGATAACAGCTGTGAGCAGTTCAAGTCGGCCAAACCACATAAGAATTGATGTTAGAATC
>JABGWN010000238.1 GCA_018645535.1 Methanobacteriota archaeon | reverse complement strand
TTTACTCCGGGAGGTTTTACTCCAAAGGTAAAAATTGTGTGGAATTAATCTGAATAAGTTTCTGTGTCTCAACCCCTTGTTAACTTAATTCTCACATAGTTGGTGTTTATCATAATCATCTTGGGATGAATAAACAACTACGCTTCTATGAAATATTTAGTCCCCAATTAGCCTCTAATACATTAAATTGAATTTAAAAAGCCTGATGAACCAGAATTAATTGGCGTTCAACATGGCACTTCCTCATGGCGTTTACGAAGATGTAGTTTCAGCGATTGGTCACACTCCTCTCATTCGATTGAACAAGGTGACTGCTGACTTATCTGGCTCCGAAGTGTGGGCAAAACTCGAACGTTGTAGTCCTGGTGGCTCAATCAAAGACCGAATCGGCCTTGCCATGATCCTAGAAGCAGAAGAAAAAGGTTGGCTTAAGCCCGGTGGAACCATTGTTGAAGGGACCAGCGGTAATACTGGCATTGGACTAGCGATGGTTGCAGCACAAAGGGGATACAAGTGTGTATTCACAATGCCTGATAAAATGGCGAAAGAGAAAATTGACTTACTACGTGCTTTGGGCGCAAGAGTTGAAATTTGTCCGACCGCGGTTGAAAAAGAAGATCCTCGTTCATATTACATGGTCGCAGAGCGATTGAGTAAGGAGATTGAAGGAGCGTGGTATCCTGACCAATATTCAAACCAATCAAATCCAAAAGCCCATATTCATTCAACTGGGCCGGAACTTTGGCAACAGACGCAAGGTGATATTACCCACTTTGTCGCAACTATGGGTACTGGAGGCACAATAACAGGATGTGGTAAATATCTAAAGGCGCAAGCACAAGAAAACGACAAAGTCGCTCCAAAAATAGTTGGAGTCGATGCAGAGGGGTCAATTCTCAAACAATGGTTTGAAGATGGAACCATGGGTGTTCCTCATGGATACAAAGTTGAAGGATTTGGTGAAGACTTTATTCCAACGGCGACTGACTTCTCAGTGATTGATGAAATTCGAATGGTCGATGACGAGATTTGTTTCAGAATGGCTCGACGTCTGGCCAAGCAAGAGGGACTGTTCTGCGGTGGTTCATGCGGTGGAGCTTTACAGATTGCACTAGATATTGCTGCAGAACACGATAAAGCGGGAGAAAAGGCAAGGATTGTTGTCATTCTTCCCGATGCTGGAAATCCGTATCTTGGAAAAGTCTACAACGATGATTGGTTAAGGGATAACGGATTCGATGTCGATGGATGGGAGTGGTGAAATGACTGGAGATTCAACCCGCTGTGTTCATTCATCATTAGACCCTGAAGTAACTACAGGCTCTGTACACACGCCTATTTTTCAAACATCCACCTATGTTCAGAACGATTTTGCAGACCATCTTGGATATGAATATGCACGTGGAGATAACCCCACTCGAAATGCCCTTCAACGAGCGCTCGCAGAAATGGAATCGCCTCATAAAGAAGCATATGGTTTCTGCTTTGGAAGCGGAATGGCAGCGATTACAACCATCAGTCAAATGCTCAAACAAGGCGACCATGTCATCGCGTGTGACGACCTTTACGGTGGCACAGTTCGTCTATTTGACCAAATTGCCTCGCGCTTCGGTATTGAAACAAGTTATTCTTCATTGAAAAGTGGAGACCTAGGGAAAGTAGTTCGTGAAAACTCAAAAATTCTCTGGCTTGAAAGTCCAACCAATCCACTTCTTACAGTTCATGATATCAAATCATTAGCAGCAGAAGCCAAAGAACATGGGCTCATCGTCGTTGTTGATTCGACCTTTGCAACACCAATTCTACAGCGCCCGTTCGAGTTGGGGGCAGATATCATTGTTCATTCAACGACCAAGTACATCGGTGGCCATAGTGATGTCATCGGTGGTTGTTTAATCACCCAAAGTAAGGTACTTGCTGAAAAGATTTCATTCTTGCAAAATGCCGTTGGTGCAGTACCAGCGCCGATGGATTGTTTTCTTATCCTCCGTGGACTACGTACCCTCGCTTTACGAATGAACCGTCATTGTGAAAGTGCACAGATCCTAGCAGAACGATTACAGGACAATGAAAAGGTCACCCGTCTTTTTTATCCTGGGCTGAAAAGCCACCCAACCCATGAAATCGCACAGCGGCAAATGAATGCCTTTGGTGGTATTATTTCTTTAGAGGTCGAAGGAGGAGAAGCGGGTGCTCGAAATTTTGCAGCCCAGTTGAAATTATTTGCAACTGCAGAAAGTTTGGGTGGAATCGAATCGCTCATCAACCATCCTTGGACAATGACGCATGCAGCAATTCCTGAGAAACAACGCTATGATGCAGGAATGACTCCGGGCTTGATTCGTTTGTCAGTTGGTATCGAGGATACAGAAGACCTATGGCAAGATATTGTCAACGCACTTGAAACGCTCTAAATATCTGAATTCAAGGGCGGTACATCTCAGAATAATGCCAAGTGATGTTCGGGGCCGAATGGTCCTAATCGCTTCACTGAACCTTCTTCTGTAATCTTTTTTATCTAAAAGGGGCGCTTGTATACACTAACTATTTATTTAGCGAGGTAATTTTATCGCCATTCAGCTTGGATTTTTGCAGGTGTGAAGTTTATATGGGGGCCCGTCTCGGACAAGGTATGAAGAAATCACTCGTCATGCTTCTCGTAGCCTCACTCCTGCTCGCAGGTTGTACTGAACTGTTAGACTCCGGAGACGGAGAAACTTTGAAAATTGAAGTCGATGAAGAGATTGCAATTGAAAAACTCAACGATTTCCTAACCGTTGACCAGGATGAGTCATTTGGAATTTCAATGATGTACGAAATGGATCCTGCTATGATGGACGGGATGATAGAAGCCGACGAGAACTCAACTACGACAATAGTCATAGAAGAGACTCAAGCATGGTCACCTGATGGCTACCATAAATCTACAGTAATGGGTCTAAACAACGGAGACTCATCAATAAGAATGATTGATTCTTTGACCCATATTGGTACAACAATATATGTCGAAATAGGATACGAAACACAAGGAGATCTGTGTTTTGATGAAGATACTCCAGAAGAAGTCGCAGTATGCGAAAGTCAGATGGCAATGCTTCCAGAAGTCGAGGCATATTCTATGACAACGACCACAACACATACCGAAATCATTGCTGCAATGGCTGAAGAAACCAATATGGACGATGAGATGGACCCAATGGCTATGCTTGAAATATTCTCATACGCAGAATGTATGGGCACTTTCACACCTGCAGGTTCAATTGACGACCTGCAATTATTTAACGTTTCAATGGGAGAATTTAACGATGATAGTTTAACTCCAGAAACAGTCTTGTGTATGTTCGACACCGATAATAGCAACACTATCTCTTTTGAAGAATTTTTAAATTCCGAAGGCGGAGATGAGGAAGATATTGAAGAAATGGAATTAGTATTCAATGAATCTGACCTCGATGTTGACGGCGAGCTAACCAGTGATGAACTTTTAACGTTCATCGAAGCAGTGAATAGC
>JABGWN010000237.1 GCA_018645535.1 Methanobacteriota archaeon | reverse complement strand
AAGGACAAGGACAAGGACAAGGACAAGGACAAGGTCAAGGACAAGGTCAAGGACAAGGTCAAGGACAAGGTCAAGGACAAGGTCAAGGACAGGGTCAAGGACAAGGTCAAGGTCAGGGACAACAACAAGGTCAGCAAGGTCAGCAAGGACAGCAAGGTCAGCAAGGACAGCAAGGTCAGCAAGGACAGCAAGGTCAGCAAGGTCAACAAGGCCAGCAAGGACAGCAAGGTCAGCAAGGACAGCAAGGTCAGCAAGGACAGCAAGGTCAACAGCAAGACAATGGGCAAGGACAGCAGCAACAAGGTGGAGACCAAGGAGGCCAACAAGGCCAACAAGACAGTCAAGACCAAAACGGTCAGAACCAAAACGGTCAGAACCAACAGCAGCAAGGACAAACCCAGAACGGTCAGCAAGGTCAACAAGGCCAGCAAACCGATCAACAGCAAGGCCAGCAACTTGACAACCAAGACCAAAACGGCGAAAACGACAACGATGGAGACGGCATCCCTGATGACCTCGACAACGATGACGACAACGACGGATTGGTTGACGACCTCGACGACAACCCGCAAGATCACGACAACGACGGAATTGACGACGCTGAAGACAGCGACGACGATGGCGATGGAATCGATGACGATGAAGAAGTGAACGACAATGATCCTAATACGAACATTTACGATCACGACAACGATGGAATCAGCGACGCTGTTGACCTCGACATCGACAACGATGGAATCGACAACAGAAACGACGTTGCCGAAGATGGTGTTACCGACCTATCCCGTGACCACGATAACGATGGCATGGACGATGGAGTAGACGACGATGACGACAACGACAACATTCTTGATGTCGATGAAGCAGACGGCGACTTCGGTAACTACCGCTACGATCACGACAACGACGGAATCTGGGATCTCAGTGACACCGATGACGATAACGATGGTCTTTCAGACTGGTTTGAAATCAACGATGGCAACGATCTCACAGGTCAATTTGACCACGACAACGACGCTATCGACGACCACCTCGATGACGACGATGATGGCGATGGAATCCTCGATTCCCTCGAATCCTGAATACGTTGAACAGATTAATGTCGTAACTCCAATGCAACTTGTATTGGACGGCCGGGTCTCAGGGGAGTCAGCTCCCCTGAGGCTCCTTTCTTTTGATATCCTTTTATTCCGGGTGATACTTTTGACTATCAACCACCCATTGTTTTGATATACAGTTCTCTTGTCAGCAACTTGTTAAGAGGGGCTCACATGCTGAAAATCCGATACAAAAAGAATTCAGAATCAAACATACTCACATCTGTGATTTTAGTCATGCTCATGGTTATGAGTACGACACTGGCAATGATGATCCCAACAGATTGGGATGAACCAACGACAACAGTCGATGTTGAATACAGTCCCATGGAAAGCAGTCCTGCTATGCAATCAATGAATCAAGCGGGTCAAGGCAGTTATGACGGCGATACGACGTTCAATAACGATAACGTTCACCCCTCTCTTAGTGACATCATGTGGGCCGATACTGGCGTTGCATCCGGTGTAATTCATGATGTTGCTGCTATTGAAGCAATTATGGCATCGAATAATTTCCTTATCGAAGAATCAAACCGTGATGATCACGATAACGATGGTATCAGCGACTTGTACGATCTTGATGATGATAATGACGGAATCTACGATCTACTGGAACGATTTGATGGTTGTTATGGAACAGACCCATTCGACCACGACAACGATGGTATCTCTGATGCAGATGACTGGGATGACGACAACGATGGAATCCTCGAAGGACCTCTTGACATAGCTGCTCTTGAAGGACAGGGTCTCGACCCTCTCAACGTCAGCACCCACCGTTACCTCCCCGAAGATACAATTCATCCATGGACCGGTACACAAGTAGGTGCCTTTTACCTGGCCGATCAAAACCCATTGGATCACGACAATGATGGCGTAACAGACGAAGACACAGATGGCTCAGGAGCAGGCCGATTCGATGAAGATGATGACAATGATGGCCGCATTGACCAATTTACATGGCCATGTGACTTCGACAACGATGGCGTAAGAGATTACTTTGACGACGATGATGATGATGATGGTGTAAAGGACGTTGAAGATTCAAACCCGTATAATTCATCAATTACAACCTCACATACCCAAGCAGGCAATCTTTTCGCAGCCCCAACAACATGGGACTTTATTGATTACAGAGATTATTCTGGTGGCGTTAACTACGTTACCTGGGAAGCTGCAAGAGTGGATGCAAACGACGAGTTTGACTATGCTGGAGGAGCGACTGGTGACGGTGCAGCAGGTACGCCTTCCTTCACAGACATCATCGACGGAGATCTTGATGGAGATGGAATTCCAAACTTCATCGATCCTGACAACGATAACGACGGAACTCCCGACTCTGCAGATACTGATGACGATAACGATCTTATTCTGGACATGTTCGATCCAGACGACGACAACGACGGAATCCCCGATGTCTGCGTAAATATTGATTTCAATAATGATGGCCTAAGTGACTATACTTGGACCGACAGATCTCCTTACGAAACGCCAGGTGGCAATACTGATGGAAAGGCTGGGGTGGATTGCGAACTTGATTACGACCAAGACCTTGACGATGACCGACTTCGCCCATTCGACCAAAACTACAACGCAATCTATGATTGGCTTGACCCAGAAATGGGTGGAACAACCTCTCCAGATAACCTAGGAAACGTTCTCGTAAGTGGAGACGCTACAAACTTCGAGTATGACACTGACAATGATAACATCGATAACGAGAACGACAGCTTCCCACTTGACAAGGCGTCTGACGTTATTGCTTGGAATTGCCCAACATCAGCGAATCCAAATCCAACAAATCCAGATCCAAGATGTCAAACACGTCGTGCATCGTTCTCTCAATTCAATGATTGGGATGGCGATGGTGTACTGAACTGGGAAGACGTTGATGACGACAATGACGGAATTATCGACATGCTCGACATCGATTGGGATTGCGACCTCGATAATGATGGAGATCTTCATGCTATCAACGGGGCACTATACCGTGATGACGGTCCAAATTCTGTTGATTCAGACATTGATGGTGACGGTCTAGAAAACGACATCGACTGGGATGATGATAACGACGGTCTTTCCGACTTGTTCGACCCTGATGATGGAAACTGTGGATTGGTCGATGCAGATCTTACTGACGCTTTCCAACAACCAGCATATCCTGTTGGTGATGGAGGATCTCTTACCGGTGGAGCAGATAACCAAGATTACGCTACTAACGCAGATTTGTATTGGACAATGGTATTCTTGCACAACCCGTTCTCTGAGATGATGATCGATTACAACGGATATGACGGGACAACAAACCCAGTAACCCCAGGTACTATCCCGGAATTTTACTGGTTCTTATTCGCCCGTTGGTCTTCCTACAATGGTGGGAATGAATGGGATATCGACAGCGATGGGGACTCCCTCGTTAACGGCCTTGACATCGATCAAGACGGCGATGGACTGCCAGACTGGTGGGACCAAGACGAAGGAAATGATGGAATTCAAGATGTTAACGACGTAAAGATGGGTGGTTCATTCAACATGACTACGTGTGGCGTTACTGTCGGAAATCTTGGTCAAGGCTTCGTTTGCGGATATGCCTATGCTATCGCTTATCAGATGCCACTCAACGGCGTAAACGCTCAATTCGGACTTCCATATTCGACACGGCCTGACGCAGTCGTCGACCAAGGGGCAACTCCTGGCGGAGCCTCTGGTAACTGGTCTTGCACCCCCGGGGCACAAGGTGGATGTTGGCATTACGACTTTGGCGGAGACGGTAATACCGATTCTGCAATAACTTATCTTCAAATGCAAAACAACCGCGATTCGTTCGTTACATGGATGGGTCTTTTCACAGGTATTTGGCAATGGAACTCAGACAATGGGGCTGAGGCAGATTTCCCTGACGAACTTGGAGCCGATTTACTTCAAAATGATGCTGACGGAGACGTTGACGGAGACTTCTACAACAACAGCATCGACCTTGATGATGATTATGACTCGGTTTTCGATTGGTTTGACGTTGATGACGACAATGATGGCGTATGGGACTATTTCGAAGTAGATTCAAACGACGATCTTGATGATGACGCAGGCCAAGAGAATGGTAATTTCTTCTCAGGTACGAATTGTGTCGATAACGATGACGATGGGAACGATGCAGATGCCGATGATGATGGATTCTACCAAGCAGTTTGGGACCGTGGCGACATGACTCTCGGACTCATCCAACCGAAGGTATACGACGTTGACAACGACAACGACGGTGTGCCGGATGGTGAAGACGTAGATGATGATAACAACGGAATTCTTGACGTTAATCAAGAACTCATCGCTGGATGTTTCTGGGGCGAGGAACAATCGACTTGGGACCACGATAACGATGGAATCGTTAACTGGGCTGACGACGATTGGGATGGCGATGGAATCAGCAACACTGTAGAATTACTAGTTTCAATCACTCAAGCCTTCGACCATGATAACGATGGAGACAGAGACGATATTGATGTCGACGATGATCAGGACGGAATGCATGATGAAGACGAAGTCATGCTCTGGCCTGAACGATTCCAACGTAATTCAACCAACCCATGGGATCACGACGACTTCGGCAGCGGAGAAGCTCTTGCAGATCCAACTGACCCATTCACTGGTCCAGACGTAATTGACGAAGACGACGATAATGATACGAGAGCAGATGCTGATTGGGATCACTTCGAAGAAGGCTACTCATCAACTTGTGTTGCAGGACCTCTTTCCTCAGATTGGGATTCGGATAACGATTGTACACTCGATGATGAAGACAAGGCGCCTACATTCATCACCTTAGACATGCCAAGCAATCTATGGATGGATGCTCAAAGCCCGGCAATCTTCAGCGGTGTAGTTACATGGGTCAATCCAATTACACTTGTTTCGGAAAATGCGAGCAATATGCCCGTCCAAGTTCACATTGAATGGGCTGCAAATGGAACGACTGCAATCGAAACAACAAATATTCTCACAGGACAAGATGGACGCTTCTCAGTGGGTCAATTCCTCTATCCTGAGGATATTGTTGTCGGCGATAGCACGACGTACAAGGTCTATGCGGTTGTAACAGAAATGTTTGCTTTCAACGGCGCCACATCAGCTGACTACTTGGTCGGCGTCGAGGCGAATATGACCATTGATCCAAGCAGTAACAATTGGGAATTCTTTAGAAGCGATGAACAACAGTTGTGGTTAGAATTTTATTCCTACTATACAGCTGACTATCAGCGTGGAATTTACTCAAATCCGATTCCATATGCTCCAGTAACATTCTCCTTCTACGGTGGACTATTTGGTAACCTCACAGAGCCAACCAACTTTACCAACTTTGACGGACTTGGCTACCGTGCAAATTCCATCGGATTGACCTCGGTTTCATTCGAGCAACTTGGAGGCGCATCTGGTGTTTGGAAACAAGTACAATTCAACTCAACAATGGATAACGGAGCAGGGGTAGCACCTGGCGGACTTGAAGAAATCATTTGGAACAGTAATACGTTGCAACACGACGTCGTTCAAGACTCAAGTGGACTTTCAGCTCAATATGAACGCGTTAACACAAGTTTACCAGCAGGCGATTACAGTTATGTTGGACGGGTTCAACCAGATCTTGCTACTGATTATCCGTTCCCGTTCCTACACGGAGATGAGGACGAGCCTCGTTCAATGCGTGTTATGCACAGAATGAACATCGCAGGTACAATGACTTTGGAAGGAACACAACCAATTTCATTCTTCGATGCTACTATCAACAACGGAGATGGAACATTCGGTAACTGGAGATACATGTATCACGGCCCTGCTCTTACCACAGCTGGAATTGATTACAATGAAGTGTCTGCTTACAAGGCATACAGTACACTTTGGGATGGTAATGACGCTTCTCTAACCGGACAAGCAGTCAACATCATCGATTTCGTTGATGTCAACGCTACACATTGGTTCATTACTCTCGTCAACGGGGGAGATGCAAATCTCCCTCCATGTGGACAAGTCGATCCAAGTGACCCAGATAGCCCAGTACGGTGCGAAATCGTTCCAGAAATGGATACTGGCACATCCCTTGGACTTGCTGGTGATGTTTCAAACCGAAGCGAAATTCCGTGGACAGTGGACCCAATTGCAGTACAGCTTGACAGAGACCGTAACGGTATCTTCAGCAGTGGTGGAGAAACACAATTCACTCAAACACCGAAGTGTCGAGATGCATTAGGAAACGATATTCTCATGATCGTTCAAGGTGATGAAACAGAATGTCAGACAAAAGGTGGAACACAAGCTGTTTACGATTACAACTTTACTTGGGAAAGCCAATTCGCATCTGGAACTTATGGAATGCGCGTCGACTTTACCAATTCAGCGTATTACTTCACAGGTAATTCATCAACACTTGCAACTACTGGTGCTTACATTAACGTGACAGTCATCGGAACAACCGACTTCCAATTGACATCAATTCCACGTTTGTATCGTAACACGAACACGTCAATACAAGCACGATTGATCGACAATTCATTGCAACCAGTCCGTGAAGCACCAGTCAACTACACTTGGTCATTCGATGGTCGAACTGAAACCAGTTATACCGATACAAACGGATTCTTTGAAATGCCATTCAACATCACTGCAGACGACGATTTAGGTTCATTCACATTGACCTTCGACTATGAAGGCACATCATTACTCAAACCGAGCAATGCTGTTCAACAGGTTTGGGTTGTTTCCCGGACCTTTGTCTCAGTAATCTCAACAGACGGTAATAGGCGCCAATCTGGAGATCTTTGGGACTTCACTGCTCAGGTGAAAGATGATAACAAGACGTTTGAATACGATTCGGGTGGACGTGATCTTGACGGTACAACCGCACCAAATGGTGGTTTAGTGGACGTTATCTTCGAAGGTACTGACTTCGACAACGTGCAGCATCGCCAGGTCATTGCAACACTTGCACCATCTGCTGGTGTTATTTCATTGCCAGAAACCCAGCCCGACAACGCTCATTTGTGTTATTACGACGGAAATGGCGATGGATTCGCAGACCGTGATGTTAACCAGGACGGTGTTCTAGAACGGCTAGAAAGCGTAGGCTGTTTGAAGGCGGATGTCAGTCCGTTGAGCCCACTCAAGCTTCGAGAGGACCCAGAATCTTTCCTACCAGACGGATTCGGACCGGTCAATGTTATTCTTCGATTCGAAGAATCTCTGCCAAACGAAGGCTGTGCAGGTCTTGATGCAAGTTATCTCGGGCTACAAGGACAATGGGACCCATGTGCAAATGTACCAGGGAACAACCACTTCAGAACTGTCATGACATACAATGCAAACGGCTTCTCCCTCATTGGAAGGACCCTTCTGTCAGTCGACGATCAAATTGTCTATACAAGCGAAATTGATACGGTTACGGGCTTAGTTGTTCCAAAGCCAATGGTTGTCACAGGACAGCTAAAGGATGAACTTGGAACCAATCTGACAGACCGCACAATTCGTGTAAGTTATGAAATGGTAAACGGTCAAAGTGGTCCAGTGAATTGTAATGCAGGTGTTACAGACGGTGATGGGTTCTATTCTATTGCTTGTCCACTTTCCGATGCAACTGCTGGTAAGACGAAGGTTACAGTATCGTACTCTTCGTATGACAACAACGACGCATTCCGTTACGATAACAAGACAGTTCAAACAGAATTCGATGTGTTCTCAAATTCAACACTCGATATCAACGAAGTCGGACCATTCAAGTCTAGTGTTGATACATTTACTGTTGACGGAATCCCCTACCCAGTTCTTTACTTGAAGGAATCATTCCACGTTGACGCTCTACTCAGCCAGAGTAACGGGCGCTCAGTTGGCGGTAAGTGCCTGAACATCTATCTCGATCCTGAAGAAAACATCCGTCCTATCGCAACAATTCGCACAAGCGATATCGATGGAACTGCAGAGTGGTTTAGCGGAGATCCTCTCCAAAATCCAACACTGCGTGGTGTCGAATTAACAGGTGGTAAGAAAGAAGGATTCAGAACTCTGAGAGTTGCCTTTGAACCTGACTTCAACATTCCAGGTGGTTGTGACCGAGATATTGAGAATGTTCTCAATGGGTCATTCGCAGAACTGGATGTATTGGTACGATCCCGTGTCGATATGCAAGTTCAAACTACGTGGTACAGAGGCGGCGAAGCCGGTGTTCCAGAGGATACGCCTATTATCGGCGAAGTAGCACTATTACGCGATAGAATCGACGTTGCGATTGAGGCGGAAGAGATCCAATTCATTCGCCAATATCGAGACGAAACCGGTGCATGGCAAACAATGCCTGGTGGAGTAAACAATTCTATTACAAACGAACAAGGTATTGCTCGATTTGAATGGAATTTCGACGGACGAACATGTGACGGAGTCGAATGTACTGGTGAATGGCAAGTCATTGCAGTTTATTCAGGAAGTACAAATTTCCAAGCATCTCAGAATAACATTACTTTCGCTGTAGATTACAAGGAAAAAGTTAGCGAGGAGAAAGCAGGCTTCTTCTCTCCAGAGAATCTGATGGCATATGGAATTGTCCTCATGGCTCTACTTGTTGCGAGTGCGCTCTACTATCGTCGAGCAATGAGTCGCAGACAAGTTCAGTCTCTGCGTGGTATCCTCACAGATACGATGATGCAGCTTGAAGCAAGTAACGAATACATCAAGATTATCTTTGATTGTTACAAGAATCTCGTAAAGCACTTCCGCAAGTACGGCTTCATGAAGAAGGTATACGAAACAACTCGTGAATTCGAAGCAGCAGTTCGTGCAGCATTCAATATGGTGCCTCCACAGCAACTCGATGGCTTCCTAACCATCTTCGAAGAGGCTCGTTACTCCGATCACAATATCGGTGTCATGCAACGCGACCAAGCAATTTCAACACTTGGAGCTATTACCACCTCGATTACAGCCGCTCTAGGCGAAGACTCGTTGGTAAAGCGATACGAAGGCTCTGGCTTGTACGATAAGCAAACCAAGGCCGGAGAATTTGTTGCTGCAGACGGGACAACTCGTCAAGCAGGAATCGTTGATGGTGAATCGACCGACTTCAAGATTTGAAGCGTGAACGAACCCATACAAGGATTGGCTAAGCCAACCTTCAAGGGTTGGATGCGCTCTCAAGTTATCATGGAAGACTGGAAGATACTCATCGACCGCGCTATGGCTGCAGAAACACAGAATACGATTGAAGCTCACAAGATATACGGTGATGCAGTACGTTCGGCACTTGCCCAAACGCAAATGCTTCTTGGAGATTTAGAGGCAGCGCAAGTTATCGAGGCCCTGTACGGTGCTCTCGTAGCATACTCACAACAAGTTATGCTTCGAATGAAAGCCGAAGATCCAGAAGTTGGTGGTGTCGATCACGCATTCCGTGCAGGCCAAGCTTATGGCGTATCATGCGTTCTCAACCATCTCATCGATCAGTTAACTGACGTGGCTGGAATTACAGCTCTCGGCGCCCTTGATGACTTCTCAGATACCCTTCATGATGAAATCATCATCCAAGGCCGTGCTGCAGGCTTAACCGTCGAACTCTTGGATGCAAAAGGCGAGATTCTCTACGATTGAGCCTCTTCTCTCGCGTCGGTGGCTTCATAACCAGCAGGTAGGTCGCGAGAATGCCTCAAAGCATCGAGGGAGTCATATGAGCAAGCCAATACGAAAGACAAATGCAGATTTGGTCGAGTTAATCGGTCAACTGAAAGCCCAGTCTCGTGATACCGGTGTTGCACTATGGCGAGATGTTGCTCAGCGCCTCTCTAAGAGCCGCAAAAACTGGGCCCAACCAAACCTAAGCCGCGTAACTCGTTACGCCCCAGAGGATGTAACCATCCTTGTACCTGGGAAACTGCTTGGATCTGGTGAAGTCACAGGGAACCGCACCATCGCCGCCTACAGTGTCAGCACAAGCGCACGAGCCAAGATTGAAGCCGCAGGTGGGCGAGTTCTCACCTATGGTGAATTGATGAACGAAAACCCAAACGGAAACGGGGTGATTATCCTTGGATGAAGCAACAACATACGTCTTTGACGCTGATGGACTTGTCCTAGGACGTCTCGCATCTACAGTAGCAGATATGCTTCTGAAGGCTGCACGCTCAGATCGTGATGACAAGGTTGTTATCATCAATTCTGAGAAAGCAATTGTTTCAGGAAGTTCAACTTCTGTTCTACAGAACTATCACGATAAATACGCATTGAACCATGCTCGCAAGGGTCCTTTTTACCCTCGTATGCCAGACATGATCCTCAAGCGCACTGTTCGTGGAATGTTACCGTACCAAAGAAAGAGTAGTGGTCGCAGAGCACTTCGAAATCTACGTGTAGAAATCGGTTGTCCTCATCATCTTACCTCAGGCATGCCAGAAGGCCATGTTGAAGGCGATGACAGCAAAATCCGCAAATCCTTGCCAGAAAGCTATGTTCGTCTCGGCGACATCAGCGCAAGTCTTGGTGCACCAGCGCACCGATGGACCGGAGGTGAACAATGATGGCACGTAAGAAGAAGTCAGTAGAAAGTTCAGGAAAGAGAAAGACAGCGGTTGCTCGAGCATCCGTCAAAGCAGGAAAAGGTCGAGTTCGTGTAAACAGTGAACCGATTGAAATCCTTCAACCATCTCTTGCACGCCGTAAGGCAATGGAACCACTAATCATTGCAGATGCAATGAATCGCCTATCTAAGGTCGACATCAACCTCACTACCAACGGTGGAGGAATCATGGGTCAAACCGATGCAATTCGAACTGCAATTGCTCGTGGCCTGGTTCACTACAACGGTGGAGCAGAAGGAATCGACGAAGAACTTCGTGACGAGTACCTACGATTCGATCGTAGCCTTCTTGTCAACGACCCTCGTCGAAAAGAAGCAAAGCACCAACTTGGACGTGGTGCTCGTCGCAAGAAGCAAAAGTCCTATCGATGAGGTGATGAAAGATGATAATTCCAATCCGTTGTTTCAGCTGTGGTACCGTTATTGCTCACAAGTGGGAAGCGTTCAATGAAAAACTCGCAGAGGGTGTTAGCATAGGCGAAGCACTCGACCATGTAGGTTTCGAACGCTACTGTTGCCGACGTATGTACGTCGGACACATTGATTTGATCGAAGAAATCGTTCCTTTCAGTGCTCAACACAAGTGAAGATATCAAGGGCCTGTGGGTTAGCTTGGCCTATACTTGGCGGCTGGGGGCCGTCAGACCCCAGTTCAAATCTGGGCAGGCCCACTCCGTAGATATCCAAGGCTAACACCTGACCAACCAGCCTTGCATTGATATGGTTCAATCTCTAGCCCGCGTTATGCGCTCCCAAGCCATTGCACTGTTCGTTCTTCTCTTAGCGACTAGCCTGACGCCATTCGTATCTTCAGATGTGACCATTACGGCCACAGATGCAACATGGGATGGAGAGAACCACGTTCTTGATGGGAACGTAACGGTTTCGTCATCATCCACCCTCACTATTGAGTCCGGAGCAATCATCGATACCGGCGACTATTGGATACAAATTGACGGGTCTCTCATTGCAACCGATGTGGAATTCATGTCGAGCGTTACACCAACCAGTCAGGGTTCAACCGGAGCAGGTCTATGGCCAGGAATCATCATTTCATCAACAGCCGATGCAGTACTAACTAACGTCACAATCCGTGGCGCAGAATCCGCTTTAGCAGTCCATGGAGACGTTACAATCCATGAAGAAATTCTGATCACAAATAGCTACATTGGCCTTGATATTCACGCTACTGGAACTGTGATAGCCGAATACGTAACCATGGACACAATTGATATTCAAGCAGTTCACAACGAAGGTCAACTTACTGTTACAACAGGTGAATTTACCAATGCTGCAACAGGAATTCACTCTTCAAACGAAGTAACTGCATCTGATGTAACATTTAATCAGACGGGTTTCGCTCTTGATATTGTGGCAGGAGATGCTACAATTACAGGACTTGGTCTCGACAATGTTAGCGTTGGAATAGGATCTGATGCCGGGGCTTCAACCACTGTGAGCAGTATTTTCGGCCAGTCTGTGACCCTACTTATCGATGGCTCTGGTACTGATGATTTGACGGTCTCTGACGCTCTTCTAACCGGAGATCGTCTCTTATGGGGCTCTGTAGAAAGCATCGACGTGTCCGAAATAGAGTTCACTCAGCAGGCATTAGATAGAACGGCGATTGACATACGCTGTACTATTAATTGCATTTTTGACGATGTAAAACTCTCCCAAACTGAAATCGGGTTTGACATAGACGGCCCAGGTGTTACCGAAATCAAGAACAGTGATATTGAATCTACAAATATTGCTTTGCGAGGTTCAGGAGACGGTTTGCTCATCCTCGAAGATTCTAATTTCACATCCCAAGGGAAGGTAATGACCTTTTCAGGTCTCGACACGGAGATTACTGACTCAAATGCTGAATTAAGTCAAGGTGATGGTCCAGCAGTGAATGTTCTAGAAGGTCAACATCAGTGGAACAATTTCAATGTTGAAAAAGCCTACAGCAGTTCTGATGTAACCTCTCAAGGTATCGATGCATGGTATACATCGATTGAATCCACGAGTTTGACGACAAACGGTTATTCAACAGGTGCAGTGTTTGAAGACAGCGCTCTTACTGCTGAAACTGCTACGTTCATCAACGGAAAAACCACAGGCCTCTATGGAATTCAGTCAACATTCACGCTTGAGGATTTGATAACATCGACTCAACAGTATGGTGTTCGACTAGCAGACGAATCCCATCTCCAAACATCGACTTGGGCTGCGAATCTCCACAACACCCCTCTTCTTCTTGAAGAGGATTCAACAGCAAATGCTCGCACATTCACTCCACAAAACACAGCCCAAGGGTCATCAGACGCAGTGGGCGATGGGATATTCCTCTATGGAGGGCCTACAACAAGCACAATCTCAACAACAGCATATGGATATCTTTACGAAACCTATGTGTCCTTTACTGACATCAACAACCAACCCATTCAAGCAGATGCTTACGCCCATAATTTCCTTTCAACAGGAGATACGAATGGTGTTGCTTCTCTCCCCCTTCTATCGACTGGTTCTATGGTTGATGTTCTCTATCAAGGTGCAGGTGTTCGCGCAGAATTGATTGGCAATCAAGCAGGTCAATCGGTTCAAATCATTACTGTCCCTCAAGGAGACTGGAATCTTCCTTCTTCTTCCACGATCGTTCTAGGAGCGAAGCCAGACGGGAGCCCTCACATATTGAACGGAAACCTCAACTTTGCAACAAACTCTCAATTGAAACTCATCGATACAACGCTGATTGTAGATTCATCTTCATCCGTTGATCTCGGGGCATCAGGAACCCTTTCTGGGGACGGAGGCATCCTCAATGCAACGTCATTGTCTCTGAACGTCCAATCGACCTTTACATCAGAAGGAAACGGTCTTGAAATCCAATCACCTGTTCAATGGGCATGCTCATCAGCGCAATCAATTAGTGACGTGCGATTCACATCCACGCTTTCCATTGGCGCATTATGTGAAGTTGAAATGACCGGAGGCGAGGCAAATGAACAAATTACTGTAGGTACAGGGGGCTCTTTCTCACTTTTCTCAGTACTTGAAATCAGTGTACTCGATAAAGGAGTTCCCGTTGAAGGAGCGACAATTATTGTAGATGGTCAAACAGTCTCAACCGACGCACTCGGAGAAGCAACAACACAAACCACAGCCCGTTCAGTTGACTCTCAAGGAGACGTTCAAGGTGGCACGAAAACAGTCACAATGCAAATCCAGTCGTTTACCGAGTTCTACGCTTGGGATACAAAGAGATCGACATCTCACACATTCATGGCCTCTACTTTACCTACAGGTACAATCAACTCTTGGCTTGTCCTAGAGAAATCTTGGAGCCCGTATCGCCTAGAAGGAGATTTAACAATTGCCTCAACAACAAAATTAACAGTTAATGACGGCGTTGAACTTCGTATCGCATCACAAGCTATCATCGATGTACAAGGTGTCTTTGAAGCAGGTTCTGCAACTATTTCTTCCACTGGATTTGGAGCGAGATGGGGTGGATTAGTTCTTGATGGAATCGTTGGTTCTAGAATACAACTTTCAGGAACTCAACTTGTCGAAGGCTCACCATTACTCACTGTATCTGGCTACGGAGAAATGGTTGCTGAAAATGTCAACTTCGCTCGTTCTGCAGGGTCCGACCCACTGATTT
>JABGWN010000236.1 GCA_018645535.1 Methanobacteriota archaeon | reverse complement strand
CCATCAGCTCGCCCGAAGAGGACTGGCATGGTTTTCGATGAGCAAATTGTAGGTGTAGTCCATCCTTCTTTTTGCTCGATGATGTCCCCGTTTCCATCCAGTTTAATCCATCCACTCTTAGGCCGCCCGAGCCCTGCGATAACGTCCAATTCCGATAATTGAAGCGTCCACGGCCGTTCATCCATTCGATGCGTTTCAAGAACTTCTCCTTCAAAAGAAACAGACCATATCGCGGATTCAAGGAAGTCATTATGCTCGATATCATAGACAGAAGATGAGGCTATGACGCATTTTTTGGTGACAACAACAGCATCTGCAGAACCTTCGAGTCCAATTTGCCAATCGATATGTCCTGTCTTCAAATCAATTTTGAGAAGATGGAGTCCAGATGTGGCATAGAGTTTATCTGATTCTATGGTTAAGCAAGAGATGCGATTTGGAGTTTCGATACTCCATACTGTATCTCCTTCAGCAGACCAATATTTGATCGCTCCATCCCATCCTCCTGCAATGACTGAATCATCTTCGAGAAGTAGAACATCGCTTACAGCCTGTTCTAAGTCTCGAACCATCCATGTGGATTGGGTCAGGTCCATGTTGTCCGATGCATTTTCACTCATAAGGAAGATTGCAGATTTGCTTCAACATCACCATCTTGCAAGGCCTTTCTTCGTTTCGGGATGGCGAATGTGAGTAAGAAAGCAGTTAATCCAAGAATACAGGCAGCATAGTAGTGCCCCATACCAAAGAACGCAAACATTGTACTCATTCGCAGAATAGCAACTGAGCCAGTTTTAAGTGCCCAGATAACAAACCCAATTGAGATGATTGAAACTCCCATGAAGCCAAAACCGATCATGATGTAAATCCCGGCTGCACTCGGATCCATTCGAGGATTTTCCCGTTGCTCTTCATTACGGTCAATCAATCGTTTTGTACATGTTTCTTGTTCGAATGGACAGGGCTCATCCGCAAAGACATCGGATGAAGGAACGTTGAAATCAAGGCGCGTAAATCCATAAGGTTCAATCAATGCTGGTGGGGAAAGAAGTAATCGTTCAACCAATGTGTCTGTGTAATTTCCTCGCTCGACTGTTATGTCGATTCGAGCCAATCCAGGCTTGATGTTTTCATAGGAAAATGAGCCATTGGCATCGGTATAAGTAACGCTTGAGTTGTACCATCCTTTCCTCTCTTCCCATTCTAATTTGATTTCTGCACCCTCGATTGGCTCTCCAAGATGGTCGTAAACCATGCCGTCGAACATAGCTGAATCTGGTGGAGCAGTTTGTGCCAATTGATACACGAACTCATCTGGTTGTACAATTCCTGAATCAGGAGAGGCATAATCAAGTCCATTTAGAAACCCAGAGGCTGCAATGAAGATGACAAACACAGCAATCGATTTTGTGATAGGATGTAACGATGTATCTGGTATGGTGATCGTCGCCCCAGAGGAGGCAAACATAACGGATGAATCAGTCTCAGGAAGGCCTTCTATGCCCTCCCAAACCTCTTCCGTTTCTTCGCCCATAAAGACTGCACATACCCGGCCTACTTGAGTTCGATGCGTTCGCCATAAGTTGCTTGGAGAATAGCAATCGTTTCATCAGAGGCACTTATTCGAACCTCTATCACGTTATCATTTCGCTGATGTTCATGGACATAAACAGTATCGAATAATTTGGAAAGGAGCGCTTCAATAGCAGAATCGCCTTGCTTTCCTGGATGGAGAATAACGCTTCTCTGAGGACCAAAAAGAGAATGAAGCATCGTTGTGCGCAACTCTTCGATACCAACTCCTGTGTGTGATGAAATGACAATTGGATTGATGAATCCATGTGTAGCGACCATCTCAATCGCCGAGTCAACAGAGGTTTTACTCGCAGTATCTGACTTCGTAAGAACGAGTTGAATCCTTTCCATTATTGATGCATGATCTGATTCAAGAACCCGTTCAGAAAGTTCACGTAATGACGTCTGCAATTTACGATCGATTTCGGCAATTGGGTCCCCAACATCAACTAGTAAGAGTAGTAAATCACATTCAATCGCTTCAGCAAGTGTTGCTCGAAAAGCATCAAGTGTCGCATTCGGTAAACCATCAATGAATCCGATTGTGTCTGCTAAGAGTACGCGTGGACTAGCTTCGAGTCGGCCGATGGTGGATTCGAGGGTTGAGAAAAGGCGGTCCTCAACAAGAACGTCCTTACCTGAGAGGTTGCGAAATAGACTCGATTTCCCTGCGTTCGTATATCCTGCTAAACCAACAGTAACAGCTTGTTTTTTTCGTTGTCTTCGACGTTCGGATGCAGACCGGTTCTGCTTCCGTTGCTTCTTTCTCAAGGCTGCTAACTCTGCGTTAACGTTGGTAAGAACGGAACCAGCTGCAGTCTTACCGGCACCACCAAAACCTGCACGTTCACCAGTTGTTTGTTGTTTTACTACTTCTCGCAAAACAGTTCTGTCAGATTGCAATCGTGCAATTCTGACCTGAGTCCTTGCCTCAACACTGGAGGCGTGAACTGTAAAGAGGGAAAGTAAGAGACGAACACGATCCCACACTTCCAATCCAACGGTATCGTTTACACCGACCAATTGGCGCGGTGTAGCGTTAGTATGAAGCAGCAATAAGTCCACCTTTTCCCACGGATGCTTTGCAGTACGCGATGCTAATTCCTCAGCAATATCTTGCAATTTTCCTTGGCCCATGAACCACTTAGGATCGTCTCTCCCTCGCTGTTCAACGCGTTCAACAATATTGATTCCCATCGTTTTAGCAAGAGCGATAAATTCAGAACAGTCTTCGTTATTTCGAACCAGAAGCAATGCTTTCCTTCCTTCGTGGTGAGTTTGAGATTCTTCTGTTACCAATCCTCCTGCACCTGCAAGAAGGTCAGCCTTTGAATCCGCCATGGCGACTGCTCACGTCATCCTCATATGAGTCCACCCTTTCGACCAATCATGACCTCCCACCAACATGTCACCATCGCTTGGGAAGGTTCAGAAGATGAATCACTTCCTTTGCTTTCGATTCTACGTTCTCAAGAATATGTGTTTTCAGTTCAAGAAGATGAAGGACGTATTCGTATTGAAGTTCAAATTGAAAACGAATCTATTCGCCAGTTGCGTGACGACGTGGATGCGCTTTTGGTTCACTTCTCTTCGCTTGAAGACTGAGAAGTTGTCAATTTTGAGACCGCTTCAGAGTCATGATTCTTTTCAAAATAGTCTGTCGTTACAAGATCTCCAAGACGTTTAACGCCCGCTTCGATCAGGTCTGGATCGTTCCGTTCTGCTTCTTCCCAGCGCTGTTGGGCATGTTCAGCATATCTCTGGTCAGCTTCAGCCTTAACCTGTTCCGCCAAGGTCAAATCTTGCTCTAAATCTGCATATTGATCATGCTCGGATACTGGACGAATTTCTTGTTTTTGATCTAGATCCGCTTCAATCACACCTTCGGTAAATCCACGAACATCTTTTCCGCGTGTTCTTACAGGATTCTTCTCGACCTCAATCGTTTGCAAGTTCACCTGTTCCAGGATTCGCTCGAGCGTGAATCCTCCCTCAAAATCCTCAATGTCGACATGGAGGGTGCTCAACATTTCTTCAATCCATTTATTCGCAGTTGAGCGGCGATCAATGTAATCTACAATGGCTAGAAACTGGCCCACTAAGCTTCCAACAAATCCGATAAGGAGCTGATTGAAAATAAGATATCCAATTCCGAAACCAAGAATTCCAAGAGATACTGACAGAATCAACCAACGTTTCCGTAAGGTTACGTGCGAATACACACCTTTTGGAATTGATTCCATTTTTATTCCTCTGTTCTTCCAGCGTATTCGTGCAGTTTCGAAAGT
>JABGWN010000235.1 GCA_018645535.1 Methanobacteriota archaeon | reverse complement strand
CATACGTTCTGGTGTTCTGTAGAATATATTGACCTCCACAGGACAATCAAGTAAATGTGCCAGATGTAGCATTTCATCACCAGCTAAGGCGACAACATTTCCATTAAGAGAAAGTACAGGATGCGTTGCTTCCTTTAAGCACCGAAGTGCCACTTTAGCAGCAAAATCAGCGCTTGGGATGGTCTGTTCTCCAATGAGGTAATCGTAAGCTTCACCACGCCCATGAGCGATTAAAGCAGAATCTGCAAGCATCCCTTTTGCTGCTGCAACTTCAAGACGATGACGCATAAGTAACGAACGATAACGCGGGTGGCTTGGATCAGCTGCATGCTCCATATGTTCACCTCAGTCTAGGTCGATGAGCATACTCATGTCCATTGGAGAAACGCCACGATTCACTGCACTGGTTGACAGTACGTCGACCCCGCATTCTCTCCACTCTTCCAAATCCTCAAAGACAATGTTTCCACTTGCTTCAAGAACGACAGAATCGCGCAAATCCATTTCCACCATTTCAGCAACCATTTCTTTGCAACGTTCTGGTCCGAAGTTGTCCAACATGAGGACAAGAGGAGGAGCATCATTCTCACCCGTTCTTTGCTTCCAAGTCGTTGCAGCGATGATTGCTTCTTTCTCGTTTGTAACCTCAAGTTCAAGGAACGCTCCGCACTCTTCTAGATTGGTTTCTGTAAGAACTGATACAATAGAGTGCAAGGCTTCATTTCCAAGTGAGGCAAGATCATTTTCCTTGATCATTTTTGCATCTTCTTTGTTGAGTCGGTGGGTGAGTCCACCGCCGAGATGAACCGCCCATTTGTCCAATAAACCCCAGATTGTTTTCCGTGTTGCAGCGACTTGTCCAGAAGCGACTTGAGCCCATTTTGCAGACTCTGTTGCGATACCAGATAATTGGCCGAGAATGTTCAAAACTGAACGCTCCATTCTCAAAAGTGATTCAGTATCGCCATGGAGTTCGACAATCGTATCGTCTTCACTCACTCTTCTGCCATCGCCAGCACGCCACGTAGCATTGAGACCAGGTGCCCAAATTTGCAACATGTAGTCGATCACTGCAGCTCCAGCAACAGTCCCTGTAGATCTTGCCATGATTTTGGCAGTCTTCTTTTCACCAAAACCCATCAGAGGGCCATCAATACCATCATCACCAAGAACAGCAGTAACCCAACGGTCCATGCTTCCTGTGAGTAATCTGCTAGGTCCATCTTCAGCGGTCCACAAGAGGTGGCCACGGTCATGAGGCAGGGATTTTCGCTCGCCCATGACCAGCGCTAGGCATCGAAGAACTTCAAGCAACCTGTTTGTGCGCGAGGGATTGATGAGGGGGAAAGCATAGCAAAGACATGGCCAGAGTCATTGTCATCGGTGCAGGACTTGCGGGCCTTGCAACTGCGATGGAAGCCTCTGTTCGCGGCCACCATGTTGTCGTTCTCGATCAACGTTCAACCATCGGAGGTCGCGCATCGAGCGAACTTCGAGATGATTTTCCCATCGGTTTTGGCCCTCACTTTCTACTGAAGAAAGGACCACTACATCGCCTAGTATTGAAGATAAGTCGAATGAAACCCTCAATGCTTCCTTTACGCCCTCATCGAATTGAATTAGTTGGGCAAGGTATGATGCAACCACGTTCACCGATGATGGATGCTGTGTTGTATCGAAGAGCCGTTCGTAAGTATGAAATGGCCCATCCAGCCATTCGTGCGGCTGAACATTTCGCTTCTTGGGGAATGGGGAGTGAAGTCCGAAGCAAAGCGCTTCTTCGAAGCCAATTACTCGGATCAAAGGAAGGGTGGTCAGGATTGATTGGACGTCTTGCTGTAACTCTTGACGAAGTAGGAGTTCCGATTGAAACGGGTGCTAAGGTTACACAAGTCGAGCGGAATAAAGTTCACCTTGCAGATGGTCGACACATCGAAACAGATGTCATCATTCTAGCATGCGGCTATAGAAGATCGAAACAACTTCTTCCGAACATACCTGATTGTGAATCGTTGAAAGCTTCAACAATCGATGTTGCCCTCGACTCGACTCCAATGGGGGATAAGCAGGCGATTCTGGACATCAAGAATTCAATTGGGGTGTTTGATATGAAACAGATTCACCCTGGCATCGTTCCTTCAGGTTCTCTCCTCTCTGCGATTTGTTTTTCTGAAAAACCAAAAGAACAACGGATGGAAATGTTAGATCAATTCCTTGATGAGCGAGCCCCTGGATGGCGATCACACATCCTTCATGACCGAAGACAAGAGCAAGTCACAGTTGCAGTGATAGGCAACCGTCCTCTACATGATAGCGTTGTCAACAAAGGAATATTGCTCGTTGGGGCTTGGGTTGAAAGTGAACATATTCTTTCAGACGGGGCAGTCGCTTCTGCACGTCTTGCAGCAGAATCAATCGCTTCAATTCCGCTTCAAAAATGAAAAGCCCAGTCCTTATGGATGAATCATGCGCGTCGTAACATGGAACGTAAATGGACTTCGGGCAGCAATCCGAAAAGGGATTGACAGATGGTTTGAATCCGTTGATGCAGAAATATGGATGTTGCAGGAAACGCGCGTCCTCGAAGAACAATTTCCGAAAGGATGGAATTGGCCAAGCACACACCAAGCATTCCTTCATCCAGCAGAAAAGAAAGGCTATTCTGGGGTTGCTACATTATCGAGTATTGACATGGAAGAAGAGCGCAGGGGAATGATTAGTTCGATTGATTCAAAGGATTCAGAAGGAAGAATAATTGTAACTAAGCATGGGAATTTAACATGCATTAACACCTACCTTCCAAGTGGGTCAAACAAGGATGAGCGTCAACGCTTCAAAGAGCAATGGATGGATGAATGGAGAACTTGGTTAACGCCTTATCTTCAACTAAGCACTCCAGTTCTTGTCGTTGGTGACTTGAACATTGCACACACAGAAGATGACATTTGGAACGCCAAAGGGAATGCTAAGTCGAGCGGTTTCCTTCCACAAGAGCGAGAATGGTTCTCAAATTTACTTGGAGATGGATGGCATGATCTCTTCAGAGAACAAGTTGGGCAAGGCGTGAAACTCTACTCATGGTGGTCAAATAGAGGTCAAGCCAGAGCAAAAGACCGCGGATGGAGAATTGATTACATGCTTGGAAACGAAGCACTCATGCCATTCGTTGAATCGATTCGAATCGATCGCCAAGGTGGCCTCGATATCTCAGACCATGCCCCAGTAATTCTTGATCTGAATGATGAAGTTACATCCTGATGCTCATCGGATATTGAGCATATATTGTCTAACGAATGTCACTCGTTATCTGAGACTACAACAGTCCTCATTGGGTTGATTAACACCAACATTAACGCTATTGCAAAACCCAGAAATGCCATCAGATTGAAACAGTTGAATTGCATCATTTCATCATCTTCCATCCACCACCCCATGATGTATAATGAAGCCCACAGCACGAGCCCCGGTGCAATAATCCACCGAGCAAAAACAACCCATCTTGTTTCAGAGGGTAATTCAATTACAATCGATTTATCCATTTCAATCACCTCTTTCTACTAAACCAGCCGGCGTCATCATGAATACAAGCAGCGCCATCCCATATCCAACGAACGTGTAAAGATAATGAATAGCACCACCCTCACCATCCATCAAGAAATCTGAAAAAATATTGGTCATAAAGACCCAAGAAGACAATAGTATCAGGATTCCTGCAACTATATATCTGGCAATTTGTAAAAAATAAGCCATTGGTTCGGAATGATATAGATTCTTTTCCATAGTATCCAATGGGTTCTATACAATATAAACTCACAACCTGCATTATTCAAAACGTTACATCCTGAATCCTTCGATAATGTACAAGAACCCTGAAGCAACGATTCCACAAAGAATCATTGTTCGAATATGCGTCTTCTTCCATCGAATGAGCCATCGCTTTCCAAGATGAACTCCGATAATGGCACAGAGCACAGATCCGCAGATGAGAGGTAGATACTCGACAAGATCTGCCCCATCTGAATAAAGATAAACAGGTAAGCGAGAGAAATCAACAATCAATGCCAGAAGTGCAGCAGTTGCTGCATATGCAGTCT
>JABGWN010000234.1 GCA_018645535.1 Methanobacteriota archaeon | reverse complement strand
TATTTAGTGATAATGAAATATTTTGGACTTCGTCAAATGAGTAATAATTAGGAGATTCTAGGTAATCCCAATACGTTTCTGCTGAATCTGGTAATTCTAGTATTTCTACTGACTCGAATGGAATCATGTCTGGTAAAAGCGCTGATAAATTAACTGTCAAATCTATTGACTGAATGTCTGCAGGTTGCGTGCTGTCATCGAGTTTCATGGCCTTGAGTTCGAGGATCATCAATGGCTCCTTTCCTCCAGCAATGTTGTATTCAGATCCTTGTACTGGTAAGAAATAATCATATGAGAATTCAGCCTTATCGAGAGAAACAATTGAACCCGTCATCAGGGGTTCCTCTTCTATGACTACCTCGTCAATGAGTTGTATTGTTCTGTATGCCTCTTCTGTGTTTCCGAGAGCGTCTTCAACCACCAATCCTACGATGTAGGATTTCAAAGGGAATAAAGATGCATTGACGGTTAGGAATGGTCCATTGCCCAAATGGATCGCAGTATCGAGCGTCCATGTGTAGTTAAGAGGGTTAGCGGCAATGTTGCTGGTCTGTGCACTAAGTTCGATTGTATCTGCAGTAGTGAAAGTGCCTGAGACTGTGTTGAGCCCTATCATTGGGTTGATTGCTCCTGCGGTTATGTCAGCATATTCAATCAATGTGTTGTCCGAAGGTGCAGTGTCTGCCCGGCCATCAAATGAGGTCGGCATGTAGACTCGCAGTTCTTTTCCATCTCCTTCTGCTACAATATCAAATGTACATGTGGTGAACTGAGATGGGCCAAGTATATCGATATCGCACGTCTCAATGTGTTCCGATTCTCCTTGAGCATCAAACATTTCGAAGGTAACTATAGCATCTAAGATTGTGAAATTCCCAATGTTTTCTATCTTAGCAGAAATCATATCTTCCCCGTAATAGTACGAAGGCGATGATTGGTCATGGGATGGATACATACTCGCAATTCTTAGGTCGAGTGTATTATCTAGGACAATTTCGATTTGTGTAAGATCATTGAATGAATTGAGGTCTCCATCATAAGATCCAGAACTACTTACGAGTCCAAATTCGAAGATATATCTACCTGGTATTGAATGGTTTAATGCGGGTAAGGCAGTTGTGAATGGTAGTTCATATCCTCCATCTGGAAGGTTTGTCACACTACGGGTTGCATTATTGACAAGGGTTCCATCGAGCGTCATGAGATTCCATCCAATGTTTGCAACAAGGTCGCACGTTCCACATGTGTTTACGATGCCATAAATGTCCATCTCATACTCGACTTCGGTGTTCAATACCACTTCACCGTCGTAAGTATGTAAGGCAGAAAGAGTATCGCGAGGATCTTGTTCGCTATCCACGGCGATATCGCTGAATTCGGCGGTAAGATTGATGTTGTATGATAGAATGTCATCGCTTGTGTCAATATCTGCATAATCGAATTTGAAAACAACCGTAAAGGTGCCACTAGCGCCTGAAGGGAACCACCTATTTGTGTCTGAGAAGTTAGCAGATTCTCCGCTGAGTAATCCGTTTATGTTCATTCCTCCATCTTCGATGTTGTTCGATATGCATGAAACTGCAGTTCGAGGTCCATCACAAACATACCATTTCAACGTCCGAGTGTTTGTGAGAGGGCTTAATGCCTGATTTTCGATTTCTGCCGTGAATGTGATGGGATCGAAGGCTGAGTAAAAGCGATCTTCTATTGGAGTCTGGCCAGACACAATAGCAAGGTCAATTTGTTCGACAGCAGCAGCACTGGGTACATATGCTAGCATTGAAAATGCTGAAAAAAGCATAAGGAAAACCAAGCTAATGCTCGTTTTTTTCTTGCCAACGGCCATGCTATCCGCTCTTGTCATCATACGATGGTCGCATAGATGATTCAAAGACTCATCGCTTGATTTGGGGTTAATTACGGCGAATTCACCCCATGATGGTTCGGCAACGTTCATGATATCGTTTGTGTTGGTGATGGTATGGAGGAGTCTGGGCACACGTGTATCCGCTCAGATGAGGGCGGCTTAACAGCAGTGATTGAATTTCTCTCTGCATTTACTCTTTTCCTCATGATATTAACTGCATTTATGTCTCTCGCCCAACTTGAAATGGGTTCGAATGATACCGAAATCGATCAAGTAGATCAAGCGACAGTGTTTGCTCTGGACCGTCTTGTTGGAGATTCTGGTTGGTTTGTTCCTGCGTTGGAGAATGGTGGTCTTGACCATGCGAACTCAACATCAGATTGGAGCGATGCAAGTGCCGAGGACTTGCAAAAAGGCCGCGTTCAAACAGGCCTTATTCTTGCAGGAGAACTCGATACAAATCGACTCAAAGCGTTGTCTAATGTGACGCTCGAATCATTTTCAGAAGGGCTTGGTCTTGCTGAAGACCTGAGTGCCTATTTGCATATTAGCGTACAATCTTCCACAAACATAACTCGTGTTGGTCTCGTTCTTTTCGAAGGAGGTTCGGATATCAATTCGGCTCGAATGGCATCTACGGCCTCGAGTATCGTACGTATGTCGGGTGAACTTGTTACCGTTACTTTGCAAGTTCATGATGCAGGAAGGCAAAGCGAGAATCTTGTGATTACGGAAGTAATGGCCCGTCCTATAGGGGGCGGACCGGAATGGATTGAAATTTATAATGACAATTCCTTTGCTACAAGTCTCTATGGATGGTCTCTCAATATCACATCTCCAAGTTCAAGCAATAATGTATTGTTCCAAACTGGAGTAATAAGCGGCTATTCCACCGCTTTATTCACCGGGTCAATATCATCTCAGGTACAAGGAAATGCCACTCAGATAATCGATCTCGGTACCTTTGGCATTCTTGGAACTGGTTCCATGAATCTCCTCGATGATGGCAGTAGTGTTATCGAACTACGATTTACCCGGCCAGGTCAAACCAAACCACTTCCCAATTCGCGAGCAGAATGGGGAGGTCAAACAGGATTGTTACTCGGAGTAAACAGCGCTCTTGTTTGGGAGGGTGGTAGTCCTTTGAATTCCGCCAGTTGGAGCGTAGCTTTAGCTGCAACACCCGGTGATGTGCCTTCTAGTGTAACAAATGCTTCATGAACTCGATGGCGCTGGGATAGTTGATACCCGTGCAAGCCGCTTCCACATATTCACGAGACCGTTGTGTTACAGGCATCCATGGATTGGATGAAATTTTGCGAGGAGGCATCCCTTATGGGTCCACTGTTTTAGCCTCCGGGACATGCGGTTCTGGGAAAACCACTTTAGCCATGGAATTCCTTGTTCGTGGCGCTCTTGCTGGTGAGGCTTGTGCTCACTTTACAGCAACTGAACCCTCAGTAAAACTCTTGGAAAACATTCGCCAATACGCGTTCTTTGACATGAACATGGTCGATACGGGTCTCATCAACGTTTTTGACATGGACGTTCTCTACTCTTGGCTAGGTCTGGATAAATCAACATTTGACTTGGATGACGTTCACGCTTTGATTAAGTCGATCACCGATATCGTCAACACAATCGGTGTTACACGGTTGGTTATCGATTCAGTTACAACACTCTGTTACAAGATTAAATCTGAACAACTTATTCGGGATTTCTTGTTTACACTTGGAAAGAAACTTGCAACCTTGGGTTGCACAACCATTTTGATTTCTGAAATTACTTCCGCAACAGAAAACGCCCACTGGTCTTCTTTCGGTGTGGAAGAAGCAATCGCAGATGGGATTGTTGTAATGGGTGACGTTGAACGTATGGGCCATTTACTACGATTCCTACAGGTCGTAAAAATGCGTGGTACATCCCACAGTCGGGCGAAACATGCTATCGAACTGACGCCGCTTGGGGTCATGTTGACACCGATGTTGAAATGGGGATCACAAAATGAAACTGCTCACTGGGGTGCATGATTATGTTTGAACTTGACCAAAGAATTGCTGAACAATTGTCGACCATTTCGCTCAATAGCTCTGTACAAGTTCGTTGTGGAAACTCAAATGCATTCATGGTTACTGCAAGTACCATGCTTCCATTGATGCAGATGTTTGAGATGGGTGGCGTATACATCACGGCAAGCCGTGGTGCTGTTGAAATCATTCAAGCCTTCGAATCGATAGGCGTTGATGTCTCAAATATCCAATTCATCGACCTTGTTTCTTCAGGTATTTTGGGAGGTACCGATGTAGAATATTCAAACATCCACTTTGTAGATAGTCCAATCATGTTGGAATCTGTTCTACTTCGAACGTTGTATATTCTGCGAACGACCTCTTCCGCTCGTAATTTCGTTTTTATTGATAGCGTAAATGCGCTCGCAATCTACAACGAGGATAGAATGCTTGCTGAATATCTTCACACGTTCATTAATACCTTCAGGCAGAGAGAAGTCCTCTCGATTATCTTAAATGTTCCAGATCAAACACCACCATTGGTTCTATCGAACCTGGATCTGTATTGTACTGACCTTGTCGATCGTGGGCAAGTAGTCATCCATTGAGGAGGGATTTAGATGAAGAAGAAGATTACATTCGATAAGGAAGATGAAGAATTCTTTGGACAAGTAGGCTCTTTTGGAGTCCCCAAGTTCGATGGTGAAATGAACGGAGGAGTCCCTCGTGGATTTACAATGGTTGCGTTTACTGAAACGGGTTCTGGTGCTGAATTATTCGCAAAGCAGTACGTATCTCCTGCTGAAGAGTCCGAAAATACCCTCTACGTTTCAACCAATGAAGGACAGCCAGAGATTGTTCGTGTGTTCAAGAAATACGGATGGCCACTCGATATTAACGTACGCACAATTGGCGAAGAATACAATTCCAACGTTCTCGAACGAGAACTCCTAGCAAGCCGGTACCGTCTTGAGGGATTCCGTCTTGAGGACATCCAGAGACTTGCTCAGACACGATTTGTAGATGAGAATAACCAAGATTATCTTACTGAAGTTACGAATGAAATCATGGCTTTAGGGCCCTACTTCAGAGCAGCTATTGACAGTCTTGACTTCTTCTTGCAACGTGATGATCCAAATCGGGTTATTGCAATGATTCGTATGCTTCAGGCTCACACTCAAATGTATCGAGGGCTTTTGTTAATCAGCGTTTCAGTTCATGGTCTATCTCCTTCGATACGCCAAGAACTTGCAAGTATTGCCGACATGGTTCTCACCTTTGGAGTACGTACTGTTGGATCTGATTTCGAAACTTCAATGATTGTTTCAAAGTTCCGAAATGCTCCAGAGAATCTGAAAATGTTGGTTTTCCGTGTTACTCCAGAAGAGGGTATTACACCAGAAACTGTCGAGCGTATCGCTTGAAGTTGTTTACTGGTCGAAGCGACACCTCCAAAGAGGGCGAAGCCTGCCACGGACCATGTCAAGTCGAGCAGCAACGGGTGGTTACGACCCATCTGGGATTGATTTGGATGCTTGGACTGAGCTGGAAGAACAACTTGAAGCAACCATCCCTGACTATGACCGAGTCAATCGATTAATGACATTCGGGCAAGACAAGCGTTGGAGGCGCAATGTTCGCAACCACGCTTCTCAGGGTATGAAAATTCTCGAAGTGGGATGTGGCCCTGGAAGTTTTGCAGAAGATCTCGTGGGATTGGAAGTTACTTGTTTAGATCCCTCTGAAGAAATGCTGAAGGTCGCTAAAAAGCGAGTTGATGCTGCGCGTAAAGGCCGTGGGGAATCACCTGCGGCATATGTTCAAGCGATTGCTGAAGAGATTCCATTGGAAGACAATTCGTTTGATATGGTCTTCTGCCTCTTTTCATTCCGTGATTTTCAAGACAAGAAAAAGGGACTTGAAGAAATATTCCGTGTTCTGAAGCCTGGTGGGCAACTCGTGATGTGTGATGCTGGGAAAGCAAATGCATTGCATGGCTTAGCTGGTAGGATTTGGATGAGTACGATGGTTCAATGGATGGCTCGTTGGGTTACTAAGACCAAAGATCACCCTTGGAAAGGACTTGCTCGTTCTTACACACACTATGGTACCAACAAATATTATCGTACTATGATGATTGAAGTGGGCTTTGAAAATGTTTCAGGCCGACTATTGTACCCGCTGTTAATGTCGAGTCGATTCCGTGGAAAAAAACCAATGTGAGGCCCATTTTTCGTCAACTGGCCTTTCCATTAGCCTCATAAACCCCCTCTCGATGGTCGAGGCAAAGTGGTTGTTATGGGTATGGAAAAAGTCCTCCAAAGCATCAAAAAAGCCGAGCAGGCTGCTGAAACGACTCTCTCTGATGCTCAGAGTGAATCCAGTCGAATTCTCAGCGATGCTCGACGTGATGCAGCAGATATGGTCTCTAAGGCCGCAGAAGACGCTCAGGCTACAATCAAGTCGACTCTTGATGCAGCACGTGAAGCGGCCATGAAGAACGTCACAAAAGTTCAGAAAGAAGGCTCTAAGTCAGTTGAAGCAGTTCAAAGCGATGCTGCAAAGAATCAAGATGCAGCAGTTTCTCTTATCGTAGAAAGACTCCTCAATCAATGAAGTGATATCATGTTCTCTACTGTCGACATGTCCCGTCTCACATTGGCGGCGCCTGTTGATGCCATGCACGATATCGTTCGAAAGTGCTCGGATCTGGGATGCGTTCACATCGAAGATTACACACAATTTGAGGAAGGTATTGGCGTGGGTCGTGCAATCCAAAGCGAAGATGCAGACATGATTAGCGCTCTTCTTCTCAAAGTACGTGCAGTCCGCAGCGCAGTTTCAGTTCACAACTCCAAGGGATCTATTTCGAATTCAAATGCAAAGAAACTGACAGAGGGAATGTCCTCAAAGGTTGAAGCTGCTTTAGAAAATATCGAAGCAATCCGAGAGGCTGAATCAGATATTTCATCACTCAGTGATCAACTTCGTGTGTTTGAGCGTCTTGAGCCTCTCAACATTTCACTCGACCTCCTCTCCGGATACCAAGGCGTCGAAATCTACGTTGCTGAGACCCCTAATGCATCCAAGGCACACAAGGCCTTCGCAGACATGGCTTCTCGAATCGAGTACCTTTGCCCAGCAGGTCTCGTAGCGGTTGCATGTGCTCCAAGTGATGCAGCAGCAGTTCAAATCGCATTGGCTGAGTTGAACGCTAAGGCAATCCAACTCCCCTCAGGAAAGGGAACTCCTTCTCACAGGGTTGCCGAAACAAAAGAAGCAATCTCGAAAGCAGAGTCATCTGCTGAATCGAACCAGAAAGCCCTTGATTCATGGGCCGAAAAGCATGGCTCTGATCTCGTAATCATCGAAGAATACCTCCAAAGAGAGTATTCAATCTATACTTCTCCTACATCTTTGGCTGTTTCAAACCAGGCCTTTGCTCTCGACGCATGGGTTCCAACAGAAAATGCAGACAAAGCTCGTAACTCTCTAAAGGGACTTGTCTCTCACATTGAGATTGAAGCACACGTTGACGACCATCACGGTCACGATGATCACGACAGCCATCACCATGAGCCAGAACCTCCAGTTGCTTACAAGAATGCAAGCCCTGCTGAACCGTTCGAACTTGTTGTTGATCTCGTTGGCCGCCCTAAGTATGGTACTTTTGATCCGACGACCTTCATTATGATCACGCTCCCGCTCATCTATGGTCTCATCCTTGGAGACTTCGGATACGGCTTTGTCATTGTCTTACTGGCACTATGGCTTCGTTCAATGCCGTTCGCAAAAGAGCCAATGGGTAAGAATGCTACAACCGTACTCATGTCTATGGGTCTCTGGTGCATGTTCTGGGGATTCCTTTTCGCAGAAGGCTTTGGATTCGTATGGGACGGTACAGGACACGTAATGGGCGATGCTTCACCACTCATCGGTTTCTATGACTGGACCTATGCAAACATTCACTTCCCAGCCTTCGTAACAGATACGCTTGGTATGTCGCATACCCACATTCCATTCCACCGAGCAACTGGTGCTCTCACAGATTACGTACTTCTTTCCGTTTACATCGGAGCCCTCCATCTCTTCATCGGATTCATTATTGGATTCTTCAACGTCATGAAGGCCCATGGAATCGTCGCAGCATTCTTTGAAAAGGGAAGTTGGATGATGATTCTTCTCGGTGGATTCTTCCACATCTACGGGTACATGAACAAGGACAACGAAGTCCTTGCAGCAACTTTACCCGCTCTCGTTATGCTCGCAGGAGTTGGATTACTCATCATCGCTCTGGCTATCTTCGAAGGATTTGGATGGGCCGGTGGCGTTATCATGGGGCCAATCGAAACATTCGGATTGTTGGCGAACACTCTCTCCTATCTGCGTATCATGGCAGTCGGTGTTGCTGGTGTTAAAATCGCTGAAATCGGAAACGACATGGGCTTTGCTTCCATGACAGATGCTGTTTCAGCAGGCGATTATGTCATGGTTCCACTCTTCTTCTTACTTTGGATCGGCGTCCAAGTGTTTGCAATAGCACTCGGACTCCTATCACCTTCTATTCACGCAGCCCGTCTCCACTTTGTGGAATGGATGGGCAAGTTTTACGATGGCTCAGGCAGGGCTTATTCCCCGCTTGGCGGCCAACCCCTACATGTTGAGGGGAATTCATAGTCCACTGGACGTTAAGGAGGTAGAAAATATGAACAAGAATACCCTAAAGAAAAGCCTACGAATGATGATCGTGCTCGGTGCACTCGTCCTGATCGCTCAGGGCGTATCCGCTCAAGCGGACGCTGACACAACAGAAACAACAGAAAGCTGGGGCAAGGACATGGGAGCAGGTATTGCTCTCGGTCTTGCTGGTCTCGGCGCTGGGTTCTCCCAGGGAAGCATCGGCAGCGCAGCTGTCGGCATGCTCGCTGAAGACTCAAGCAAATTCGGTCCTGCACTCATTTTCACGGCTCTTCCTGAGTCGATTGTAATTCTCGGTGCATTGCCACTCTTCCTATGAAGTTGTGGCGTTACAACAGACACACGTCTGTTGATTCGCTGGAGATAATGATATGACACTTGAAACACTTGCTAAAGATATCGCTGCATCCGCTGAGGCGCAAGCCAAGGCTATGCTCAAAGAAGCGAAAGCAGAAGCAGATGCAATTGTCGGTGAAGCAGAAACTAAGGCAACGTCCATCTCGGACGAAGCAAGCGCCCGTGCTGGGCGTGAAGCCGAACAAATTTCGCAAGAAATGGTCGCCAGTGCGCGACAAGGAAACCAGAAAGAATTGCTTATTGCACGTCGTGGCGTCTTAGATGCCACATACGATGCTGCAAAAGCACAACTTGCCGATCCCGGAATGAAGGGAAGAGCAACTCTACTGAAATCTTTGTTGAAGCATGCTGGAGGCATTTCTGGAAAGGACTTCGTTCTAAGGCCAGTTACTGTTGATGCGGCTGCATTGAAGAAAGAAGCAGGTTCCCGTACAATCGGTGACGAAATTGACGGACTTGGTGGCTTCATGATGGAAGCTGCAGATGGTTCCGTTTCATTCGACTTCCGTTTTGATACACTTCTAGACAGAACGTGGAACGACGAACGCGCTTCGATTAACGAAACACTATTTGGATGAGGGATGAATGATGCTATCGGGTAATACACCATACGTTGCTGCACGAGCAAAGGCTCGTCGTCAAGCATTAATGGACAAAGCTCGACTACGTCAATTGATCAATCAATCACCAGACCAACTCACAAATGCTGTTGCAGAAAGTGGGTATCAAAACGAAATCAACCTCTATGCTTCCAGATATACTGGTGGCGATTTGGTTGAGGCTGCACTTACCCACAATCTTGAGTACGAGTTGTCAAAGATTCTCTCATACTGTAACGGAAGAGTACGAAAAATCGTTGAGATTTACACCGGTCGATATGAATACCAAAATGCCAAAGCAGTACTGAGAGCAGTTGCGAACGATATTGATGCTGAAAAACTCGGGAAGGATATCCTACCTGACTTGAATGAAATCAATACTCCATGGATTAAAATCTTGGAGAGTGCCGATGACTTACCATCTGCTGCTTTACAAATGCGCCGTAAATCATTCGGATCAGCGCTTACAAGTTTGCCAGAAAATGCAAGCCTTGCACAGTATGAAGATGCTCTAGATAGACATTACTTCTCACATGCAATGGCTTCACTTTCGCACAGCAGCAATGATGCACGATACTTGCGAAATGTATTGTCCACAGAAATTGACCATCGAAATATTCTCAACGTTTTGGAAGCATCTGCTTTCGGAATCGAAGGAAATGATCTTCTCGATGAACTCTTGACCGGAGGACGATTATTGCCAAAGCGCGCGTTGTCCTCTGTCGCCAATGGTGGCAGAGATGCAATGATGGATCTTCTTCGAAGCAATTCTCGCTTTGATATCGCAGGATTTGAGACCGCAATGGAGACTGCAGAAAAAGAACGATCTTTGGACGCTGTCGTTACATGGCTTCACGCACGGGAACATCAACAAATGCAGAGGATGAGCTACCTCCATCCAGTATCTGCGTTACCTATTGTTCACTATGTTGCTATGAAAGTCAAGGAAGTTACGGACCTTCGAATGATTGTCCGTGGACGTTTAGCAGGTCTACCGCCCGAGTTACTCGAGGCGCACGTACTATGAGGTGAGATGATGGAAATTGCAGTAGTCGGTTCACCAGAATTCACCCTTGGATTCCAGCTTGCTGGTATCTCAACACTATTCAATCCAGAAGATGAAGAAGAACGTATCAAGGTCTTCCGTAATCTTCTCAATTCAAAGGATGTAGGAATCGTCGTGGTTGACTCCGCGGTTCTTGCCTCCTTGCCAGATCGTCTGCGCATGCAACTTTCTGGTTCTGTCTCTCCGACCGTTCTTGGTATCGGTACGGAAGAAGACAACACGCTCAGAGAAACCATTCGAAGAGCAATTGGAGTCGACCTATGGAAATGATATTCCAAAAAGGAGGAAAAAAACATGAGTAATGAAGGAGTAATTTACCGAATTTCGGGACCTGTTGTAACCGCAACGGGTATGAGCGCAGGAATGTATGACGTTGTCCGAGTGGGTAACGAAGGATTGATGGGAGAAGTTATCGAATTACACGGTGACAAAGCTGTCATCCAAGTATACGAAGATACATCGGGTATGCGACCAGGTGAACCAGTTATCAATACTGGGGAAACCTTGTCCGTATCTCTCGGACCAGGTCTGCTAACCCAGATTTACGACGGAATCCAACGACCACTTCCAACTCTCGAAGAAGTCATGGGTGTTTTCATCACCCGTGGTGTCGATGCTGATGCATTTGACCTCGAGAAGAAGTGGACCTTTGAGGCAGTTGTTGAGAAGGGCGCCGCAGTTGAAGGTGGACAAGTTATTGGACACGTTCAAGAAACCGAAACCATCGTTCACAAGATTATGGTTCCTCCAACCATGAGTGGTGTCATTAAGAGCATCAAGTCTGGTGACTTCAATGTAACAGAAACCGTTTGCGTTCTCGAAGACGGTGGAGAGATTCAGATGATGCAAAAGTGGCCTGTACGAACACCTCGTCCATACCGCCAAAAGTACGCTCCTGACACGCCTCTTGTAACTGGAATGCGTATTCTTGACTTCCTGTTCCCACTTGCAAAGGGTGGTGCGGCTGGTATTCCAGGTCCATTCGGATCAGGTAAGACCGTTACACAACAATCTCTTGCAAAGTACTCCGATGCACAAATTGTTGTTTACATCGGATGTGGAGAGCGTGGAAACGAGATGACTGAAGTATTGGACGAGTTCCCTCACTTGATTGATCCAAACACAGGAAAGCCTCTCATGAACCGTACGGTCATGATTGCAAATACTTCCAACATGCCTGTTGCTGCTCGTGAAGCATCTGTATACACAGGAATCACCATTGCAGAATACTTCCGTGATATGGGATATGACGTTGCGCTCATGGCTGACTCAACCTCTCGTTGGGCTGAAGCAATGCGTGAGATTTCATCCCGTCTTGAAGAAATGCCTGGTGAAGAAGGATATCCTGCGTACCTTTCATCCCGTATTGCAGAATTCTACGAACGTGCTGGCCGTGTTGAAACCAAGAATGGTGACGACGGATCTGTTACCGTTATCGGCGCTGTAAGTCCTCCTGGTGGAGATATTTCAGAACCTGTTTCACAAGGAACTCTCCGAATTGTCAAGGTTTTCTGGGGATTGGACGCAGGTCTTGCACGACAACGTCACTTCCCTGCAATCAACTGGCTGAACTCGTACTCCTTGTACCCGCAAAGTTTGAACCAATGGTTTAGAGACAACATTGCTCAAGACTTCCCTGAAGTTCGAACTCAAATCAGTGGTTTGTTACAAGTTGAATCCGAACTTCAAGAAATCGTTCAACTGGTTGGTTCCGATGCATTACCTGTCGACCAACAATTGACGCTCGAAGTTGCACGTATGATTCGTGAATACTTCTTGCAACAGAACGGTTTCCACGAAGTTGATGCATTCTGTGACATCAACCTCCAATACTCCATGTCGAAAGCAATTCTCAGCTTCCAAGATGCTGCGAAGAATGCAATGGCAGCAGGTGCACAACTCAATGATGTTGTCAACATACCTGCTCGTACTGCGCTTATGCGTGGTCGATTCGAAAAGGGCTACGTCGATACAATCGAATCCATGGTGAAAGACATGGTCGATGAAATCGCTGCTACCGTGGAGGAAAACTGAGGACGTGAAATTATGACAGGAAAGGAATATCGAACCATTACAGACGTAAAAGGGCCGCTCGTGTTCTTGAACAAGACAGAACCCGTTGCATTCGGTGAAATCGTCAGCCTACGACTCGCTGATGGAAGCATCAAGAATGGACAGGTTCTCGACACCTCAGACGATTTGGTTATTGTCCAAGTTTTCGAAGGTACTGCTAAGATCGACCGAACTGCTGGTGTTACTTTCATGGGAGACGTTTTCAAGCTCCCTGTAAGTACTGACCTTGTAGGACGAATTCTCGATGGTGCAGGACGCCCAAGAGACGGCGGACCAGACATTGTTGCAGAAGAAAACGCCGACATCATCGGTGCTGCAATCAATCCATTCAGTCGACAAAGCCCTCACGATTTCATTCAAACTGGAATCTCTGCTATCGATTGCTGTACAACACTCGTTCGTGGACAAAAGTTACCGATCTTCTCGGCTTCTGGTCTTCCACACAACGATATTGCGCTACAGATTGCTCGACAAGCAAAACTCCCAGGCAGTGATGAACAATTTATTGTTGTCTTCTGTGCAATGGGTATTACTGCTGAAGAATACAATTTCTTCCGTTCTGACTTGGAGCGAACTGGTGCTCTCGAAAATGCGGTATTGTTCGTCAACCTTGCTGACGACCCCGCAGTCGAGAGAATCATTACGCCACGTCTTGCTTTGACCGCCGCTGAATATCTGGCATTCGAACACGATTACCACGTACTTGTTATCTACACTGACATGACAAACTACTGTGATGCACTTCGTCAAATTGGTGCAGCTCGTGAAGAAGTACCTGGTCGACGTGGATACCCTGGTTACATGTATACCGATCTTGCAATGCTCTACGAGCGTGCAGGTATCGTAAAGGGCAAGAAGGGATCGATTACTCAATTCCCAATTCTAACAATGCCTGGTGACGATATTACGCACCCGATTCCTGATTTGTCTGGATATATTACTGAAGGACAGATTGTTATCTCCCGTGAATTACATCAACAAGGTATCTATCCGCCAATCAACGTTCTTCCATCTCTTTCTCGATTGATGGGGTCATGTATTGGTGCAAAGACAACTCGTGAAGATCACAAGTCTGTTTCTGACCAAATGTATGCTGCATATGCTCAAGGCCGTGAACTTCGCGGTCTTGTTGCTATTGTTGGTGAAGATGCACTCAATGAGCGTGACAAGCAATTGCTTGACTTTTCTGGTGTATTCGAGGACCGTTTCCTGCGTCAATCTCGTGATGAAGACCGTTCTATCGAAGACACATTGAATCTATGCTGGGAACTTATGGCATCAATCGATACCAAGTACCTTGTTCGTCTTGACCAAGATTGGATTGACAAGTACCATCCTGAGAACCGCTCCTGAATACTGAGGTGAACAAATGGCGCTTGACATCAAACCAACCCGAAGCGAGTTGATTAAACTCAAGGGGCGCATCAAGCAGACAAAGAACGGATACAAACTTCTGAAAATGAAGCGTGATGGTCTTTTCCATGAATTCCGCCAACTCCTATCTGTCATGATCGAGGCCAAGAAGGAAATCACTGAAGCATATCGACTTGCAAAACAACGTATTGATCTTGCTAACGCCATTGAAGGTGGTCTTGCAGTTCGTGCCGCAGCAATCGCTAACAGCGCTCATCCAGAAGTCGAAGTTGAACGAAGAAACATCATGGGTGTTGTCGTTCCCTCCGTCAGTGGTACCAACCTCAAGTCGACATTTGCAGAACGAGGTGTTGGTTTCATTGGTTCATCACCTTATATCGATGAAGCAAGCGATACATTCAGTGAATTGATTGAAAAGATTGTTACTGCAGCAGAAATGGAAGCTACACTTAAGCGACTTCTCGAAGAGATTGAAGCAACAAAGCGTCGTGTCAATGCTCTCGAATTCAAGGTCATTCCAGAACTTGAAGAAGCGAAGGTATTCATTCAACTCAGGCTTGAAGAAATGGAACGTGAAGAAACGTTCCGATTGAAGCGATTCAAGAATAAGTGATTCTTCCAATTGCCTGTCTAAAGGGCATGATTGATGGGGGAGTTATGTCCAGCCCAAACTACAAGGGAGGTGTTACAACGTATGTCTGAATCTAAAGATACTGATTTAATTCCTCTTTCTGCACATAAGAATACGTGGACTCAACGCGATTTACTTGCAAGTATTATCAGTCGATACATGACTGTTAAGTCTCATCTTGGAGGTCTTTGGCCAACTTGGGACGTTGAAGCAGAACATCTTGACAAACGCTTAATCGAACTGAACAGTTATCTTGAGAAACTTGGTTGGATGGCACGTTTGCGCCGGGGGGATATGAATCAACTTACTACACTCCCACTCCCTCATGGCCAGTTTCCAGGAAAAAGAATCCACATCTATATGTGGATTGCTTCTATCATAACTGTTCTAGTTTCTGGCGTTCGTTGGATGGATTCTGGAAGGCCAAAAGGAGGATGGTTTGTCGAATCAGTCTATCTTGATGCATTCATTGGATATGTAGTTCCAATTTTATTCACTTTAGGACTTGCTTCCTTTGTGCAATCCAAGATTTCATCACATTATGGTGTTCGTAGCGGACACATTTTACCAATACCAGATCCTTCGATACTTCTTTGGCTCTTCTCAGGTCTATCTGCATCCTATTTCATCTGGCCGTTTGGTATCTTTTTCATACCAACTTTGCCGAGAATGGATGCCCGCCCTTGGCCAGATCGTAAGTCCTTAGCCTACTCTTCAATCAGTGTTCCGTTAGTTATGCTGTTAAGCGGATTTATCTTCTGGACAGTAGGGATATTCCTCTCATCTGATCCGTTCACACTCACTGGTGAACCCATGCGTCTTAATGCTCCATTCCTGATTGAACTCTTCGGCTCAGGTTTCGACCAATACTTTGACATTCACCTCGATTGGAGTCATCCTTTCCTCTTTGCAGCAGCATATTTGACATTGGTTGGATGGCTTCTTCTCCTCCCAATACCAACCTTCCCCGGTGGTAGATTACTCGTTTCCAGAATGGGGATACATGAGGCCAGAAGCTCAAGTACTCAAATTCTCATGTTCATGATTCTAATCACTGCAGCCTTTTTCATATTCAATGCATTTGAAGGATTCACAATTTGGATACCTATCCTTGCAGTTGTCCTTCCATTGTTATTGTTTATTGGTGGGGATCCTCGGATTCCAGTTCTCCTTGACGGCGATGTGCCGCTTGATGAAGAATCTCATCGAAGTCTTGGCATCATTCTTTTCGTTGCACTTCTTTTTGCAATTCCTCCTGAATTTCCTCTTGAACCCGTGGATCGATGGGATTCAGATTTA
>JABGWN010000233.1 GCA_018645535.1 Methanobacteriota archaeon | reverse complement strand
TAGCATCCTTTGGAGTATACAATAAGTCGACACTCCCGTCATCCTTTGTCTCAATTCCCTTTGCGAATACTTTAGTGTGAACCTTGATCTTTTGCTTCTTTATTGCAATTTCAAGTGGTCTTCGGAGTTCCTTGTCGAAGATTGGTAATACGGAGTCCATTGCTTCGATGATGGTTACTTCGCTTCCAAGCATTCGGAAGGTGATCCCTAATTCGAGTCCAATATAGCCCCCGCCGACGACAGCGATTCGCTTTGGTAATTCTTCCAGAGACAATGCTTCTCTTGAGGAAATAACGTGCTCACCATATTTCATAAATGGTAATTCAATTGGTATTGATCCATTGGCAAGAATCACATTCTCTGCTTGAATAAGTAAGGCATCCTTGCCTTTTCCGATTTTGACTGTTTTTGCGTCCTGGAATTCAGCCCAGCCGTTGACCAATTCAACCCCTGCGTTCTTGAGGAGTGCTTCAACACCCTTGTTGAGTCGATCAACAATGGAATCTTTCCATCCCACAGTGTTGGCCATGTTCAATTCAGCAGGTCCAGGGATACTGATTCCCATGTGACCGTCTTTTTCTGCATGCTTTGCAAGTTTGTGGAAGGTATGTGCTGCATGAATGAGTGCTTTCGATGGAATACAACCACGGATAAGACATGTGCCTCCAACACGTTGTCCTTCCACAATCACTGTATCTAGGCCGAGTTGTCCAGCACGGATTGCAGCGACATAGCCGCCAGGTCCAGCACCAATAACCAAAACTTTGCATTGACGTGTTTTCATTCTAATAACCTCACATGAAGATTGTAGCAGGGTGTTCAAGCATAGACTTGAGCAACTGAACAAGACTTGCACCATCGTGTCCATCTACGACTCGATGATCCCAAGATGATGATAGATTCATGATTCGACGAACTTCAACACGTCCTTCGATAACGACCGCACGGTCTTTGGCATTGTGGACTCCAAGGATTCCAACTTCTGGTTTGTTGATGATTGGTGTTGCACCAAGGCCACCCATGCGGCCTAGGCTTGTGATCGTGAATGTTGAACCTGAGAGGTCATCGGCTCCAGCCTTACCATCTCGAGTTGCTTGAGTGACACGTCCCATTTCAGCAGCAGCAGACCAAATGTCCATTGCTTCAACATGCTTGACAACTGGAACGTATAATCCACGTTCGGTTTGAGTAGCGATTCCAAGATGAACGCCTTCATATCGGGTTACGACTCCAGCCTCATCATCATAGAGAGCATTGCATTCTGGACGTTGTCCAAGACCTTTGACCAAAGCCAGCATAATGAACGGAAGATATGTCAACTTCGGAGCACCATCTGGTCGAGTTGCATTGAGATGTTGTCGAAGCGCCTCTAATTCGGTGACATCAACTTCTTCAAAATATGAGAAGTGAGCAATCGTCGAATATGATGCCATCATTGAATCAGCAATCTTTCTTCGCAGACCGATAACTTTGATGTCTTCAGTTCCGTTCTTAGCAACACGTGCGCTTCCACCGACTGGCATCGATGAACTTGCACGACTTGCGCCACCGCTTAGATGGACATCGAGATCGGCATGAGTGATTCTTCCTGCAGGACCTGATCCTGCAACATGGTACAAATCAACACCAGCAGAGCGTGCACGTTGTCGTACAGCAGGACTTGCTAGTGGCTTTGTCCCTGGTGCACGTTCGACTGCTGGACCTGCTACTGAAACAGGCGCAACCACAGGCTGTGGTGCTGGCTCTGGAGTAGCAACAGGTTCAGGAGTCGGTTCTGGTTTAGATTCAACTTCTTCCTTTGCAGGCGCTTCGTCTGAAGCAGAAGCGTTTCCATCACCATCAACATCAAATTCGATGCAAACTACACCGACTGGTAGGATATCTCCAGCCTCTCCGATAATCTTGCTTACAGTTCCGTCACATGGAGCTGGAATCTCAACGGTTGCTTTGTCGGTCATGACCGAGAGAATTGGATCGTCTTCTTTGACGGTGTCTCCTACTGAGACCATCCATTCTACAACTTCGCCTTCCACGACGCCTTCTCCGATATCTGGTAATTTAAATGCAAATGTTCCCATATTTATTCCACCTGTGTTTTGTTTATTGCATCAACGATTCGCTGAGGACTAGGCATGTAATCCCATTCCGTTGTATGCGGGAATGGTGTGTCCCAACCTGTGACACGTTGAATTGGTGCTTCAAGATGATAGAAACATCGCTCTTGAATGGATGCGCTCATTTCCGCTCCAAAACCACTTGTTTTGGGAGCTTCATGGACGATAACACATCGTCCAGTTTTCTTGATTGAGTTGACAACTGTATCTCTGTCCCATGGAACGAGTGTCTGTAGGTCAATGAGTTCGCAGTCCATTCCTGAATCTTTGATTGCCTGTTCTGCAACATGGACCATTGTTCCGTAAGCAATAACTGTGCAAGCATTTCCTTCTCTGACAATTCGTGCTTGTTCGAGAGGAACGGTGTAATGTCCTTCAGGGACATCCGCATCTGGATGACCAGACCATGTTGGGACGTTGTGCGGGTCTCCATAGAATGGACCTCGATAACATCGCTTTGGCTCAAAGAAAATGACAGGATCATTGCATTCAATTGCAGATAAGAGTAGACCCTTTGCATTGTATGGGTTTGAGCAGTAAACGACTTTCAATCCAGGTGTGTGTGTGAATTGAGCCTCTGGAGATTGAGAATGATGATGTCCGCCTTTGATTCCTCCACCAGCAGGTGTGCGGAATGTGAGTGGTGCTGTGAATTCTCCACCCGAGCGATGTCGAACTTTTGCGATTTCATTGACAATTTGGTCATATGCTGGGAAGATATAGTCTGCAAATTGGATTTCTGCAACAGGACGAAGTCCGTTAAGCCCCATACCCATTGCAATTGCAGCAATGCCACCTTCTGCAAGAGGTGAGTCAAAGACTCGGTGTGCTCCATATTCATCTTGAAGGCCTTCAGTGACTCGGAATACGCCTCCAAAGAATCCTACATCTTCGCCAAAGATAACCACATTTGGATCTTCTTTCAAGGAAATCGACAACGCTGAATTCAGCGATTTGATCATGTTCATGTCAACCATCATCTCACTTCCCAAGTTCCTCTCTTTGTTCTTGGATATGCCAAGGAACGGTCTCGTAGACTTCTGTGAAAATTGTTGAAGCAGGTGGATATGGTCCTGATGCGAGATCTCCAAACTCACAGGCTTCCTTGTATGCAGTCATGACATCATCGTCAATCTTCTGAGCAAGGGCAGAATGTTTCTCTTCATCCCAAACCTCAATGGAGACAAGATGGTCTTTCAGTCTCTGAATAGGGTCTCCACCTGGCCAGAATGTTGCTTCGTCATTTGGACGATATGCAGATGGGTCATCCGAGGATGAATGGGCACCTGCTCTGTAGGTGTAGATTTCGATGTGCGTTGGTCCAAGGCCTGCCTCTGTTCGTTGGCGTGCCCATTGTGTAATGCTGTAAAGAGCAAGGAAATCGTTTCCATCGACTCTAAAGGACGGAATATCATAAGCAAGGCCACGCTCAGCGAAGGTCTTCCCACCAGTTGCAAGATTAGCGTGAGTTGAAATTGCCCATTGGTTGTTTACGACGTTGAGAATAACAGGCGGCTTGAATGTTGATGCGAAGTTGAGTGCATAGTGATAGTCACCTTGAGCAGATGTGCCATCTCCAAGCCATGTGATACAAGCCTCGTCTTTTTGTTGGTAAGCACTCGCCATTGCTACGCCGACCGCTTGAGAGAATTGTGTGCCAACAGGAGATGAGATTGAAATAAATCTGCCTTCTTTGTAGGTGTAGTGGACTGGCATTTGTCTTCCACGAACGTTGTCTTCTGTATTGCCAATGCAATGGCAAATCATGCTGACCATGTCTCGTCCACGTACGAATTGAGCACCTGGTTGTCGATATGAAGGGAAGATCCAATCCTGTTCCTTCAATGCCATCGTTTGTGCAATAGCAATAGCTTCTTCTCCAAATGAACGCATGTAGAACGAAAGTTTTCCAGTACGTTGCATTTTGATCATCCGGTCGTCAAAGATTCGCAAGCGCATCATGTACTCCAATCCCTCGATCATTGTCGCTTTATCGAGGTTAGGATTCCATTCACCCTTTGCTTCACCATTATCATCGAGAACTCGAACGAGGCCTCGTGCGTGAGATGTGGTGTCGTCGGATGTACATGTTGTTGGATCTGGTCTGTTGAGATCTTCTGGTTGCTCCTTGAATGAGCCTCCAAAATCTGCTGCTTCACCAGGTCTAAACGGAGGAGTTCCGATGGTGTAAGGCGCTGTTGTCGCCGTTCTTCTCTCCGTCATTGGTTCACCTCACCATGACTCGGGTTTAAGGGATGTTGGTGAATTGCTAAGGGTTGTACTTTCACATAAGCCCCGGGCATTTCTTCTTGGTTTGTCGAATCGAGCGTCTTACGCACAAGCAATCCTGCCTTGTAGGACGAGCGGACAAGTGGTCCACAAGCCACGCCTGAAAAGCCCATTTCAATCGCCGCTTCCGCCCATAAATCATACATTTCAGGTTCAGGGAATCTATCGACTGTGAGGTGGTTTTTAGATGGCGCAAGATACTGTCCTATTGTCAGTAAATCGACCTTCGCATCTCGTAGTAGTTGCATGGCTTCTAGGACTTCTTCGTCGGTTTCACCAACACCAACCATAATCGATGATTTAGTAATCATGTCAGGGCGGAGTCGTTTAGCTTCCTTGAGTATCATAATCGATTGTTCAAACGATGCTCTCGGATCACGTACGATGGAATCGAGTCTTGGAACGCATTCCACATTATGGGCGAAAACGATGAGTGGGCTTGCCTCTAGGAGGTGAGCCAAATCGTCCACATCTCCGGCAAGGTCTGAACAGAGCAACTCAAGTGTGACCTCGGGAGAAGATTCTGCTACAGCATCGAGGCATTTTTTGTAGTGGTCAGATCCTGAATCTTCTAGGTCATCTCTGTTGACAACTGTGATTACAGCATGTCTTAGGTTCATTGAAGACACAGCTTCTGCAAGATGCTGGGGCTCTTCTTGATCGAGCGGAGGCGGTGTTTTACGTGTTCCAACTGCACAGAACCGACAACCTCTAGTGCACTCTTTTCCTGCAATCATGAAGGTTGCGTCACCACTTGACCAACAGTCGTGAATATACGGGCATTTTGCTTCTTGGCAAACAGTGTGGAGTTTGTTGTCTTTTACAGCGTCCATTGTTTCATTGAACATTTGCTGCTCCTTCCCAGATGGAAGTTTAGTACGAAACCAGTTTGGTAATCGAGGTCTAGGCGCTTTCGG
>JABGWN010000232.1 GCA_018645535.1 Methanobacteriota archaeon | reverse complement strand
CCATTGAAAATATGGAATTTTTTCCCTTTATATATTGATTCCGCGGCCACTAAACCTCCCAGATTTGTGTTTGGTGTTCCGGCAACGATATCCTCCGTATCCATCTCCATCGATGCAGGGAGGGGTGATGTATTTGCTTGAGATGATGGCATCTGAGGCGCAGACCCATCTGCTACAAAGTCTGGATAATCTTGTTGGGTATGTATTGTAGCGGCCTCAGAAGAATACCCTTGTGAAAGAAGAGATTGATAGTATTCTTGGGCGTTCATGGCCCTTTCCACTACATGCTCGGTATTTAGTCGCATATGAGTTAAAATTTTGAGTCTGTGAATTAATTATTTCTCTCTCTTTACCTACATATCAATTATGGAGATGTTCGAGATAACTGAAGAGAGGTCTGGATTCTACGTTTGGGGATCTACTTCGGAACTCCTTCTGAAGGTAATTATCCTTCAATTAATGGACATCGTTCATCTTCAAGTTCTATCACGTGTATTGCCCAAAGATATCCTGTTCGTGCAACCAATATTTTTATGTCACTTTGCATATTCTCAAGAGTAAGTATCTCTCTGTTCCATTATCAAACTATTGAGCACATTCCATCAAAGAATTGAGATATGGAGAGTTTGTGGGCAAAGTATGGGGCGTGAGTTCAGCATCGCATTGGGCTTTGTTTGTTTGATGTTATTTGCTCCGCTCTCTGGTTGTTTTGGAGGAAATCCTGAAGAACCGCTCTCATCCGAATCCCTAAATATTTCACCTAATATGTTAACAGGGGGTATTTTCCAAACGGTTACATTTGAAGCTACTGGCGACCTTTCCGTCTTCATTCCATATCTAATAAAGGATAAGTCAACAGGATATGTCATCAATTCCACAGTTCTCAATTTAGAAGATGGTGATTCTGTAGAATTGTCAATATTAGCGCCACCCCGCACAAATCGTGGTGTCTTGATGCTCGCTGAATATGGTACAGAGTTGTGGCCTCTTCGCGAAACGACCGAATCATGGGGAACTTGGGTCGATCGTAGTGGATTCATGGATTCAATCGGAACAGCTGTCCGCTTTGTTCCATCGGATAATTCGAGTTCCTTTACTTATGAAATTCATGATGGAGGATTTGAAATTCTTCCATTTGAGTTCATGATTCAACGAGAACAGATGCCTGCATACTCTGAAGATGAGGGTGGCCGTCACTCAACAGGTGTTGTAAACGGTAGAACCACATACAATTATTTGTCGATGTTGTCTGATGAAACAGCAGATCCAACAGATGCTGCTGATGGAGCTCTTGGATTCCTTGATCGGTGGGCGGGACAAGGTAACCTTGCATACGAAGATGCAGCGTTGCATCTGATTCAAACGCTGGAAAATTTCGGGCTTGAGGTCATCACTCAGCGATTTGTCTATGATTCAATACAAACTGGTGCTCAGAATCCTGAAGCGTACAACATTTGCGGATATCGATTTGGAGAAGTAGATCCTGACAAATGGATGGTTTTCGGCGCACACTTCGACATCGCACCTCCAGTAAATGCTGTCGCTCTTGACCCGCACATCTTTGGAAGAACGTATGGAACTCGTGTAGGTGCTTACGACAATACTGCTGGAACAAGTATGGTTCTTACAGTCGCCGAGGCTATGGCAGGGTATTCAACAAGAAATACAATGGTTTTCTGTCTCTGGTCTGGTGAAGAAGGTGGAAAAAGAGGGAGTGACTTCTGGACAGATGAATGGGTAAAGGAAGAAAATCCAAATGTTGAAGTTACCAATTATGTTAATCTCGATATGGCTGGAGTAAACTGGCCAGGTGGTGGAGGCGCGCCTTGTGGTGAGGGTCATGGCGGCGGTGAAGGAAACTGCGATCCGCAGCCAGAAGTAGATCCTGATGGCTATCCTAAAGACGATGAAGTATGGCCAATGAGAGTCTATATCGGCCCAAGTCAAGATCATGATATCATGAATCAACCGGCAATGGTCAATTTGGCCATGTGGATTGGTTCGGATGCAATTGGCGTAGAAGAGCAAATGTCTCCATTGATTGGAACTGGTTACGACGCAGAAACCTGGAAGGTCGATGATTGGATGGAGAAAGACCGCCCTGAGATTATCGTATACGAAGATACCACTGCCCGATCCGATCATGCTACCTTTCAAGATAACCTTGGAACAGTAACGATGGGTTTTGGTGGCCTTGTTGATGGGTATTGGTGCTACCACCAAACCTGCGATACGCTCGATGAAATGGAAGACTGGATGGATACTACTGGCAAGGACTACGGAGATGAGCAAAGTGGAAAAAGCAATCTCGTTGATGCACTCGATACAATTACTTGGTGGGCTACGTATTCATTCTTCCATCTTGATGAGTCGCCGATTACCAATTCATATAACCAAGAATAATCATTAATCTCTTTGTAAAGGGATATATGTTATATGCAAATATCGCGAGGAGCGCCTATGGAAGATGCTCAAACCCCGTTTTTAAATTGGGTCAAATCGAACATTCCGACTGCAAATCTGTTGTCGATTGTCTTGCTCCTATTCGCTGCATGGGCAGCTGTTGAAATCGTCTCAAACGTCAACGGAACTGAAATCCCACCAACAACTGGTGTACTTTCGAACGAGGATGATCAAGATGGCCAACGCATTAACAACGGTCTAATCATTGGATTAGGAGCTGTGGCTGGAACTACAGGGCTTATCTTGCAACTGATTATACCAAGGTTTTCGGAAGGTGGAGATGTTAATTCTGAACCTGTAGAAGATGAAGAAATTGATGAAGTCGTAGAAGATTTGATGGAAGAAACTTCTGAAGAAGACGAAATTATTGTCGAAGAAATTATTGTCGAAGAGGAAGATATCCTGGAAGAAGAAACTCCTGAAGAAGAGGAGAGTCTTGAAGAAGAGGAGAGTGCCCCTGAGAACCAAGGCGAGGAAGATTCGGAAGATGATGCCCCTGCCGAAAAAGTAGAAACTCCTATTAAAAAGAGGAAATTTTGAGGTGAAGAAGAATGTGGGAACATCGAGCAGTATCGCATAAGCAATTCAAAGAAAGTGGTAGAATTACACCAACCGAAACATACGTCCAGTTGATGGATAAAGTCGAAGATGCCGTTAAAGAGGCTCAAAAGATGCCTTTTGACCATGAAGAATTTCTGAAGTACATTCCACAACAT
>JABGWN010000034.1 GCA_018645535.1 Methanobacteriota archaeon | reverse complement strand
GTCAAGTACCAATGTCGAATTACTTGCTGTGGTTGACGCAGGTGAAGAGCACTACAACAACACGATTTCTGCTGGTACCTCTGAAAATGCATGGTATGCTGTTACAGTAATCGCTTCCTTTGGGACACAAAATGTGACATATGCTCAGACAAACATCACCATGTCTTACAACTCAATGATGTTGCCAATTGTTGAAGATACCAATGCTCCAGATGCACCACTCGCTCTTGATGCAGAATATTTGGTCAATGGGACAACTCAACTTCGTTGGGCCGGACGCACCGATGAAGTTGGGACTGAATGGATCCTCTATCGAAACTTGAACAGTGATTTGACTGATGAGTCACTGTGGGTTGCCGTCGGCCAGAAGATGAACGAAGGTTCATCTGTCCACATGCTGTATGTTGATACAGTTGCTCAAGAAGGCGAACTTGTTACTCCAGTTTATGCTATTGGAGGAGTCGATGCATATGGAAATGCAATCGAATTTTCGAACTGGAAATTGAGCACTTCTGTAAAGGAAGATCGTCAATCACCTCAAGCACAACTCAAGTTGTTTGATTCTTCACAATCCTTAGAGACAAGCCGATGGTTTACGGGTGGTGAAGACGCAACATTCTCGAATCTTGAATCTGATAATTATTCTATTCAGTTTACGCTTTCAGAAGATGTTGTTTCGGTTACATACGTACATTCAACTCAATCCCAGTTGCAAGTGCTCGATCTGAACCAGGCAAATCCACACATTGACGTTGCAATCCTAGACTCTGTTGAAAACATCTCCTTCACGTTTACAGTTACGGATCAGGCAGGAAACACAATATCATTCGACACGATGTTCTGCACGACTTGTTTGATTGAGCCTCAAGTGATCGTTGAACCATCCGATACTACTGATGACGATGAGGATAAGAAGAAAGGAAAGGATTCCGATTCAAATGAAAACCTCTTGATTGCTGCAGGTGCATTGATCGGTGTTCTCGTGCTCTTACTTCTTATTCGTAAACCTTCAAAGAAAGCTCCAAAGGGCTTGCCCTCCGTTGAAGAAGATGGATGGTTTGGAAAATACATTTCCTAAGGCCAGAACTGATTCTAAAGAATCGGAATCTCATAATCAGACGAAATTAAATCTGGTAATTCTTCGCCAGTTGGTTGATTTTCTGTAAGGTGTCCATCCTTCGCAGTGAGTACTCCTGCAGTGCTCCTTCTGTCATCAATTTCTCTTGCATCAAATAAGAAATATCCAAAACCCATCAGAATAGTTGCACCAATGATTGGAACAATGACCAACGTTGACTCACTGTTCTTGAACAACATGACTGCTCCAGTTGCCAATAAGCCGACTGCTGAGGCCATAAGCAGCATTCGTGAGGCATTCGCCATATCACAGTCGAAGAAGTGATTCGACATAGCATTTCGTTCAATGTGCTCATTATGGACCACGTTATTCATGAACCGATTGGCCTCTCTAGAAACATGGCGGGACAAGAAGGTGGCTCCAAATCCTCTCGAGGATGGCTTATGACTGCAGTTGCTCCATGGGGAGAGAACGGGGAAGATGCATTCGATCAAGGGCTGGTAGAACTCGGTCTCGGTGATGCTCGATTAATTCAAGTTCAGGGTGCAATGCTTCCTCTTGGTTTCAACATCGTTACTCCTGAAGCGTTGCCTATGGGCTCTCTTGTCGAATGTCATCTTGCGACTGCATACGCTTGGTCTGGTTCAACTGCTTGTGCAGGAGTAGGCTATGCTTTATGTGAAACGCCAGAAGGCGAAGAGTGTGCAATTGTTGCAACGATTACAACCGAAGCAGACTATGAAGAAACAGTTCTTCTTTTGCGAAGAAACATCCAGAGAAAACTGGCATCTCGTGATTTAGAAGTTGTCGCATTTGATGTTGCAGTTGATGAAGTAACAGCCGGACCGGATCATCACGGTGTTGCAATTGCAGCTTTGATTCTACCAGACTCACTGAGAATGGCAGGTCGAGGAAGAACGGGTCCTATTCGAGGCGCACTCACTCGCAGTGCTGAGCCTGAAAAGAAGCGTGTTGATACCAAAGCACCAGCTGCTCCTGCTCTTCGTCCAGGTAGCCAATCTCAAAAGAAAGGTCTAGATTTCCGTTTGTGAATCTTCATAGTCTGTTGGCCCGAACCTCCCTTATGGAGAAGTGGAGTGTTGTACGATGTCCTGCTTGCAAAAATTGTCATGGGACCCGTACTCGTGCTCGGCAATGCCCTCACTGCGGCCAAACGCTTGCCAGTACTACCCCAGTCGTAGCAACTGCTGATTCAGCGGCTCAATTGAGGATTGAAGTTGCGTTGGCAAATACTCCAAAAGAAATCCGAGACGAACTTCGAATCAAACTTGAAGCATCGCAAGAACCACTTGTTGCAATCAATTCTACATCTCCACGTCGATTGTATGCTCTCATCGTTGACCAAGCAGGTGAAGGCGGTATTATTCGTCGGAGAGATGTCGAGGATGTGTTGAATAAAGTGGAATCTGATATGGATGCTGATGACCTCTTAGATCAACTTGAGATTAATGGGACCATCATTCGTCGACAAGATGGAACCTGGCAACTCCTTGAGTGAAGTTCATATGCGGAATGGCGTCCCCCAAACTAAGGGCGTATGGGTTAGTTTGGCCTATACTCGGGCGTTTGGGACGCTTGGACCCAAGTTCAAATCTTGGTACGCCCACCATCATAACGATGCATTGCGAGTCGATCGACTCGATGAGCAACCCACCAAAGCAATGGTAGGGATAAAACTGTGAGAGGATATCTCGCTGCGAAAAAGAGGCTTACGTATCCGATTAG
>JABGWN010000231.1 GCA_018645535.1 Methanobacteriota archaeon | reverse complement strand
TTCGGTGTTGAACTCGATACAACTGGCGAAAGTGTAACCTCGAACAATGCCCGAACCACTGACTTGGAGCACGATCGCCCACCAACCTCGAAATCACCACAGGTACTGGGAACGACTGACATAAGCCGTGGAAATTACTTTTCAGTTCTTGCAAAGGGTGATGCCGATGATAACGTCGATACCATCGATACAATGACATTCGATGTTGAAATCTCTCCTGCTGGTCAAAACCTCTGGTCTGATTCCACTGTTACTGGCGGACAGAACATCCTCTACATGGGATCTGCAAATGAAGGACGAGAATACTCTCTTCTACCGACAATGGATATGGCTGCTGGAATGTATGATCTCCGCTCAAGAGCGGTTGATGCACGAGGCCAACTCTCTTCATGGTCGACCACAACAAATGCATTTGATCTGATGAACGCAGCCCCAAGTATCACTCCAAACCAAGTAAGTCCAGTCGCCTGCGATATTACGACGAAAGTCGACATGACAGGGATTATCGTCGATCCTGAGACGCCTCTGAGTTCGTTATCGATTACAAGCAGTGATTCTTCTTTTGTAGCATGGCATCCATCAACAACCGAAATTGAAGTTCTTTTCGCATGGACACCTACTCAGGGTTGCCCACTTGGGCAACAGGGTATCGAAATCAGTATGGATGATGGTGCAGATTACTCAACTCAAGGCCAACTTCCATACGGAACTCTTCTGTTTAATGTCCTCGAAAATGGTCAGCCACGTTGGCAAGCACTTCCAACACAAGTTGTTGACGAAGCTTCTATGGGCGTCTTCAGTCTACTCCCTTACCTCTCCGATACAGATGATGTAGGAAACTCAGTTTCTGCTTCTACTCTTCAACTTGAAATTGTAGGTCTCTCGAACAACAATGTTTTCGATGTCTCTCTTGACATAACAAACGTTGTCTTTGAAACCGTTGATGACGATGTCAATGGAGAAGTTCTCGTTACGATTCGTGCAAGTGATGGAGAACAATTCGCTGACCAGGATCTTCTCATCAAGGTGAACCCAGTCAACGATGCTCCTCGCCTTGACCTCACAGGTCTTGAAGAAATCACTCTGAAGATTGATACACAACGAACAATCAATCTCATGGCAATACTCACCGACGTCGATAATCCTGCAAATGAAGCATTCATCACTGTCACATCTGACGAACAAGGAGCGGCTAAGTACAATCCAATAGATGGAACAATGACGCTCAATTTCCAGAAATCCGGAGTTCACATTGTTACAATCAACACAATTGATCAATATGATACAAACACATACACAATGAGTGTCGATGTATTCGATTCATACCCACTCTTTGTGGCGAAGGAAAACGATGGTAGTGGGCACTTCTATGTTAACATGGAAGATACCTACATCGGTCAATATCCAACTGCGAATTTGTTTATGACGGATTCAGCTCCTGTGTTCACATCCATCACAACAACATGGAACATCTGTAATGATGAAACCGGAACCTGCGATGGTTTGTTTGAAGAAGACCTTGACATTACCCGCTCTCTCGTAGGATGGAGTACTGTTCTGGATATTCCTTCAATCTTCATGGAAGGAGAACTTGCACGTCCATCTGGCTCTATTTACAAGGATTATTACCAGATTACAGTTCATGCTATCGATGCTAATGGAGACGATTACAAGACGCTCGCTGGTGTAAAATGGTACGTCCTTGAGGAAATGCCCACACCTGATCTAATGGATGCTGAAATGCTTCAATCACATATTGATTCTCTAACGGCCGAGATAGCTGCATTGAAACTTCAAATTGAACAGGCAGAAGATGGAGATGACATGACTACTGCGGAAGAAATGCTCACTGCAAAAGAGACCTCTTACTCAACTGCATGTGAGGACCCACGTTCATCTTGTCCTATTGAAGGTGCTCAATCAGGAACGAGTGGAGATGGAACTGAAGGCACAGGAAACCTGATGCTGATTCTCGCTATCGTTGGTGGAGTACTCTTCCTTGCAGTAAGCGTAGGCCTACTCATGCGTCGTAACGACGAGGAGAAGATCTTCGATAATGGTCCTGTTTGGCAAGATGGTGCTCTTCCTATCCATGACACCGTTGCAAACTCAATGTACGGTGGCGCCGCACCTCTCTTCCAACAACAGATGCCTCTGCCAGTCGCTCAACCAATGCCTTTGCCAGTTGCTCAACCAATGCCAGTACCACAAGTACCGGCAGGACCACCGTTGCCATTAACCGGTCTTCCAGCTGGATGGACCATGGAACAATGGCAATATTACGGTCAGCAATACCTTGACACAATGCAACTTTGAGTCTCTTTTGCATCTATGGTGGATGCTAAAGTC
>JABGWN010000230.1 GCA_018645535.1 Methanobacteriota archaeon | reverse complement strand
TGTGCACTGCGCAACCCTCTGCAAGAGTGTCACGTGCGCGTTATTCTCGAACGGACCATCGATGGTTCAGTTATCGAACAAGAGATACTCTTCGACGATACCTTCCGTACCAATGAGCACAGCGTAACTTTCGAAATGATGGATGTCGAAATTGATGCTGGTGAAGGTCTTCAACTGCGGCTTGAAACGGATCAAGTCAGAGACTGGCACAAACCGAGCACATCCTGGAGCATGACCGCTCCAATCGAATGAACCGTTAAAAAATCAGTCGCAGCAAGACTTTTCAATGCTGTCTTGAGCACAGAAGCAAGTCTTTGCAGGAACAATGTCTGCCCGGGAGCTTCGTTCATTGAACAATGCCGTGACCTTAGCAAGTTCTTCGGGCGCATCACCGCGTGCTTCAAGACAAAGTTTGAGTCCTAACAGTCCCCACATGTTGTCCTTCCACAAGTCGATGTCAGCGCGATAAACGGCTTCGGCTTCTTCGTATTCACCTTGCTCATGGAGCAAAGCACCGAGGATGTGACGCACTGGTTGCATCTGGCCCCAAGGTTCGTTGTAAGCAAGGTTGAGAGAAAGGTCGACACCTCGGCGCAAATGGTCGAAGGCTGCGGTGAAGTCGGATGCTTCGCCACGAGCCTTTGCTAGGAATTGCTTACGGTATTCAATCTCGCCATCAAGAACTGCAGCGTTGACAAGCAAAATACATGGCCCATCACTTGGATCTTGGTACATCAAGTTGTTGTGGAGAACGCGCCCAGCAAGAGCAGGGTTTTCAAGTGCTTGATTGAACAAAACCTGTTCAGCTTCCGCTTCAGGGACCATACCCTTCGAGGCATAAGCAACGCCACGAGCGTAGTGTTGTGTTGCGATGGTGGATGGGAATACATCCTTATCTGAATACATAGGTTCAGCGATAATTTCGTCCCACTTACCGAATCGAATCATAACGTGCCAAGGCATGGTGACGTAGGATTCAAGGAAGATTGCACCCATTGGGATGATTCCAGCAAGCATGAATTGTACTCCTGAGTTTTCATCTCCAGCGGGCAGAGTATCGACGGCCTTACGGGCGTACTTGAGAGCAGTTTGATATTGCCCTTCGAACATTGCACACCAAACCACGAAGTGGTGGTTGTGCATTCGATAGAACTTGTAAAACTGGGAGTCATTACCGGTGAGTTCGACGTATTTATCGTCAGCTTCAACTGCAGCAATGTTACATTCAATCGCTTCTTTCCACTGTCCGACCCATGCGTCAATGTGAGATGGCATGTGGACAAGGTGGCCCATTCCTGGCATGACCGTTCGAAGGACATCGGCTGCAGGTAGAGCGCGCTCAGGGAACGGGGAAAGTTCGAGTGCGTGGCAATACAAGTGGCACATTGCAACGTGTTCCTTTGCTCCTTCGATGTTTTCAAATGCGTCTTCCATGACCTTTACCAAAAGCAAGGTGTTGTCGTCAGCAGGAGTGATTTCGCCGGTAGCGACGTTCTTGTCCCACAGCTGCCATGCTTTCAGGTTCATGAGAGCCTCGACGTAAATTGCAGCAACATCCAAGTTGCCGCTGTATTTGCGATAAAGAGGTTCCATTGCTTTGGCGAAGGCAACATTCAGTTCTGGATCGTTACCCATATTGAGGACTGTTGGGTCTGCAGCATCACGCGCTTCAGCAGAATGGCGCTGTGCTAATGCGTCGATCAGGTCTTGCTCAAGTTCTGTACATCCATCTTTGAGGGAAACTGCGGTTTGGATTGAGTCGTGACCCGAACCAAGTCCTGGACTCCAGTTGTAGTTGGATGAGACACAGTATGCAATACCCCACCACGCCATAGCGCACGTAGGGTCAAGTTCGGTAACTTTGCTGAAACATGCAATTGCTTGTTCGTGGTTGTAGTTCAACATATGGCCAAAGCCTTCGACGAACATTTTGCGTGCATCTTCATTGGCACAGGTGATGGTTGTAGCAAAGGAATAATTCGATGCGACGCCGAAGTCATAATCAGTTGGGGCTAGAGACATGTTAGACCCTACAAGGAGGGGGTGTTAAGTAAATCGATTGGGAAATATCAAAATCCTTGAAATTGGGGAATTACTCTTCCTCTATTTCCGGCGTGGCCTCAAAATCTCTCGGCTTAGATGGTAATAAAATCCACATCAAAGGTATCAAAGACAAATAAGGGATATTTTTTCCGTAGGTTAGATCGAGTGTGGATTGGAATTCAACAAAGGAATCTGCATCCGATTCATTCGCCTGAGGCGGCTCACTGCGCATTGAAGAATAATTCTCAGGCTCTACCAATCCCAGGTCATAGCCACTGAACATCATATCAAATCGAATTCCGGTGGGTAAAAGCGACTGTTTGACGTTACTTTGACGGTGGGCTAAAGCGCCTTCCTCTGTTTGAGCGACAAATGTCTCATCTGCAAGCGTTCCTTGCTCATTGCCATCCGCTTCTTCCTCATCTTCGTCACCTCCATCGTACCCAGTCAAGTCAAGAACATAGGATGCAGGCATGATCACGAGAAAACAAGCAATAGCCAATGCAAGCGTTACTGCGCGTAATGCAGCTTTGAATCGAATCCCAGCAACGACAAGACATTCGGTTACGCAGAGTAAAACCAATGAAAAAAGGGTCGCATTGCGTCCATGTTTGAGCCATTCAATCGTTTCACCTTCATCCTCAGATTCTGATGAGGGGGTTTCGTCGTCCGAGTTGTCTTGGGTAATGTTTTGTTGAGAAGCATTTACTGGTTCATCGTAATCTCTGAACAACATATACAACAAGAAAGATGTAGCATTTTCCATCTCGACATCGATGAGCGTTTGCTCCTTATCGATAGCCACTAAAGCCTTGACTTTGGTTGGAGCCGGCTGACCTTCAATGTATTGACCTTCAAATTGAATCACCAGCCAAGCCGATAAAAACAAATGGAGAGTGATGAGGACGGTCCCCAAAATTCGCGCACCATCTCCTACACGGCTGTGAGGGGGGCGAAGGGCCATGATTTGCCCACACACCCCTCGTACTTGAGGATTCAATCACTCTTCGTTCTCGTCTGAACTGAGGTCTCGGCGGCTACCAGAAACAACGCCTGCAAGAACGATGACCGCAACCATTGAGATTGGGGATAAGAACGGCAAGTCTAAGCCAGATTCTTCTGCAAGTTCTTCAGCAGTCGGAGGGGTAGGGTTGTCGCCACCATCTGTTCCAGTCGATGTTCCTGTTTCAGGTAGAGTGAGGTTGCTCACATCAACTCCTGCTTCGATGAGATCTTCTTCGATTGCACCGAGGTCGTGGTCATCTACATTGACGATATCTGCGATTGTTGTAGCTTCTTCCATGCCATTGGTTGCAGCGTTCGCATCATCTCCGGTCAGGTAACGGATACTGAGTTTTGCTGGAGCGTCGTCGGTATATCCTTGGGTCTCTGGTCCGGCAAGAGTGTATGCGCCATCGTCGTTCATGACGTAAACGCCAACTCCGACCATTGCTGCATGTTCATTACTCCACATTGGAGACCACATACCATCGTCGTAAGGGAATTCTTCGAACGGTTCAACGTCCTCGAGACGGTCTTCAAGGTTCATACCGAATTGCTCGAGTACATCCTCAAGTCCAGAATCTGCAAGGGCTTCGACAACAGCCGCAACACGGTCGCTGACTTCATCATCTGACTCTTCAATCATCGTGCAACGCGTTTCCGAAACGTACGGGGTTGTGGCTCCGTCTTGGGTGATTTCTGTCATGAGGCAATATTCGCCCACTTCAAGTACGTCGATGTTGCCTTCCACAGTGTATGAGCTGTCTGATCCGTCAATGGTCATCGTTCCAGAATCAAGTTGGTTTTGGTTCGGGTCCATCAGCGAGTAGGTCACTGTCGCACCTTCGTAACTAGACCAATCGTGTACGGCCAAATCGTAGCGAAGGCTCATTTGTTCATTTTCATACAGATCAAAATAACCAAATTCAGGGCCAATCCATTGTGAATTGCACATTTCAGATAATTCAACAAGTGGAGACGAGGCCCCTGTTTCGCTGATTGATGCTGTCATGCACATGGTCGCTTCTCCGTATGTTGACGGGATGGCTACGCCGCTGTCTTCGGACCAAGAGGTGGCCCATTCAGGGTTTTCATCGCACAACCACGAGTCGCAGATTGTGGATTCAATCGATGAAAGTGGTGTTCCTGCATCATCATATACATTCATCTGGAGTGTGTAGTGGTTGAGAACGCCTTCGTCTTCCAATGTTGGACAATCGCCATTACCGTTGTTGAGAGTTGCCCATTCCACTTCGCTTCCATCGTTGCAAGTGAACATCTTTGTCGAACCGTCAGCAGGTGTTTCGTCTGATCCGTCACCGCAAGCGGATTCGCCATCGTTCACTGACATGAAATCGATTTCAGATCCATCGTCGCAAGTAAACATTGCAGAATCGTCGCTTTGCAAAACTGAAGTATTACCTGAAAGAGCGGTCTGAACTGTAATGTTGTCTCCCCAGAAATGAAGTTCTCCGGTGAGTTTTGCTGGAGCGTTT
>JABGWN010000229.1 GCA_018645535.1 Methanobacteriota archaeon | reverse complement strand
TCTCAAAGAGATTCGATGACAAGAGCAATACCTTGTCCACCGCCAATACATGCTGTAGCAATTCCGTATTTACCACCAGAGCGCTTCAATTGATGAGCGAGCGTAAGTGTTAGGCGAGTTCCTGTGGCTGCCAAAGGATGACCTAAGCCCACAGCTCCACCGTTGACATTGACCTTCTCGACATCTAATCCGAGTTCTTTGACGCAAGCAACTGCTTGGCCTGCAAATGCTTCATTGATTTCCCACAGATCGATATCATCAACTGTAAGTCCGGTTCTTTCCAAAGCCTTTCTCGATGCTGGAACTGGACCATAGGCCATGATTGCAGGCTCCAATCCGACAATACCCCATCCAACGAGTTTCGCAAGTGGTTTATCTCCATCTGCCGCTGCTTGTGAAGCGGACTTGATGACAACTGCTGCTGCACCGTCAACAATTCCAGATGCGTTGCCAGCTGTGACTAATGATTCTGGTCCGAATGCTGTTGGTAATTTAGCAAGAGATTCTTCAGAAGTATTGTGAACGACGTGATCTTCATCCTTTGCAGTGATAATCGTCTCTCCTCTTCGAGATTTAATGACAACATCGACAATTTCTTCTTCAAAGACTCCATTCTCTATAGAAGAAATTACTCTTTGGTGTGAACGGGCTGCAAATGCATCTGTTTCTTCACGAGTAACACCCTTTCTTGCGCATATCTCATCGCTGGTTTGAGCCATGTATTTACCGCATGTCAAATCCTGCAGATTTGTCATCATGTAATCCTCTACTGGAGGTGAACGGCCAAGTTTCCATCCTTCTCGGGCACCTCGTAGTACGTGAGGGGCTTGCGAAAGATTCTCCATACCACCTGCAACAACTGTTGAGGCTTCGTCGAGCATGATCATCTGAGCGCCGGTTACAATCGATTGAATACCTGAGCCACAAATACGAGACAGTGTTAACATCGGCACTTCTTGCGGAATACCGGCTTTCAGTCCGGCATGTCTTGCGCCATAGATTGATTGTGAACATGTTTGAAGAGCATATCCCATGACAACATGGTCTACGCTTGATGGATCTGTGTTCGTCTTTTCAAGAGCACCTTTGATGGCAATAGCCCCTAATTCTTGAGCACTTACAGACTTGAGAAGGCCACCTTGCTTTCCATCTCCACGCTTTCCTCCAACCCATTCACAAAACGGTGTTCGAGCGCCGCCAATTAATACAACATCTTCTGCCATAAACCTCCGAGTTCAACTCGGGTCATCAAGGATACGCTTGGATGATTAGAGATTCATCAAGGAAATGATGATGCCACCAATGGTAAGACAAAGCGGAACCATCATGACTTCAAAGGCCGAACGCATCTTACCAAGGTTAGCTAATTCTGAACCTCTGTGAAGTGTTGCTTTGATTCCAGGTGCATCTTCCCCAACTACTTCGAGCAAGGTATTCTGTAGTGTTCCATCAAGACCCTCATTTTGAACATCTTCTTGAGGACGACTTCGAGTAGTTCCAAGAATGTAAACAGGATTCCCTACACGTAGAGCATACACTGTCCATCGATGTTTTCGAATATCTCCACCTGTAAACAAGCGGGCAGCGAATTCAGAACCGATTTCCTTGAGTAAACTGTCCGCATGATTCGACTCCCACCGTCGCAGATAGTTACCGAGATCTGCTCTCTTGAACGTCGAAGGTTTTACCAGAACACCTCCTGTCCCATCATTTAGAATAAAGGGTACTGCTCCGCTATCTGAACGTACTGATTGCCAATGACATTTCGTTGTTGTATTTCCTTCACTATCAGTTTCTTCTTTGCAAATATAAACTTCATATTGCCAATTGAATTGAACACAATTTGGTATGACCCTCTTTGAATTACCATCAACAATTACTCTCAAAACGCCTGCTCGTGAGGGACGAACTTGTCCAACTAATTCGGGGTTTCCAACTGCTACAGAACGAACAAGGCTCGTTGGCGTATCTGCCATTTGACGTTGCATCTTATACTGAAAGTATCCAATTAATGTCCAAATGAGCCCTACGCCCAAAACAATGTAGGCAATCCAAGTGATGTCCTCGGCTTCTGTTACTGTCCCATCAGCCGCTTCAACTGTTGTAGTTGGAGAATCTGAAATGAGGAAACCTGCAGCAATGCAAGCACCAATTACAAATGTAATCATCATCAAACCATACGTCGATATGACTGCTGGTCTAGGAGTCCCTACATTCACTGGATGCTCTGGCAGTGGACTTCCATCACCATGAGGTAAATATTGGTCTTGATTCCAAGAAGCAGGGCCTGGGGCAGGAAGAATCCAATCATTAGGATCTGTGGTTGGAGTGAATGTTGATCGCCCCATCCACCAAGAATCGATTGAGTATCCTTTATTCAAAGCCTCGGCCTCGAGGGATTCAGGCTGCGGTGCATTTTTTCTTACCTTGTGGAGATCAGCTTCAAGAGAACCAGGAGAGCATAGAGCGATGACAAGAAGCCCTACTAGAGAGATAAACGGATTTAAAATTCCTGCAAGGAGTAAAATTACTCCGATTACCCATCCGACCCAACCCATCCAAGTGTAAGGTAAAGTTAGCTGAAAAAAGCCTCTATCTAGACTCATCTCTTTGATATCCATGATAGGTGCTGTGGATGAAGGTTTATGTTAATAGCGAATGTTATTCTCTTTGGATACCAATTACTTTGACAAGAATTCGTTTAGGTCTTTGCCCATCAAATTCTGCATAGTGAATTTGCTCCCATGTTCCGAGATGTAGTCTGCCGTTTTGTACTGGCATTGTTACTTGTTGCCCCATTAACTGACGCTTGAGATGAGCATCTCCGTTATCCTCTCCTGTTCGATGATGTTGATATTCTGGACCGTCAACACCGTCTTTCCCATGATATGGAGCAATTTTCTCCAACCATTCCATTATATCTTGATGAAGACCTCTTTCGAGATCGTTCACATAGCAAGATGCCGTAATGTGCATTGGGTTAACTAACACAAGCCCATCAACGACATTACTCTCCGAAATGATTTTTTCAACTTGATCAGTGATGCATAGAATCTGATATCGTTCCTGAGTTTGTATTGTTATTTCTTCAACATATGTGCAGAACTGGCCCACGTTTCTTTTACCCAAATTAACACTTCCTCAAATCAAACTGGGACATCGTCAGACCATTCAATGCTACCCGTCTGCTTTTCAATAATAGGTTCCATCAAAGTGTTGCTAGCCATCAATGGAATGGCTGCAAGCAGGCCACAAATCGCATTGCAAAACAATTGTCCGCCAATTGCGATTCCAAGGAACAGGGATTTGTTAACTTCTTGACCGTCCGGTGCATCTGGCATAGGCTCAAAGAAGGCCATAACAATACCAAGGACCAATCCAACGGAAAGAAGAATCCATGTAAGATGAACTCCAAACTTTTGGCGATTTGATATTGCATTCCCTGCATAAATAAAACCAAGTCCAAAGGCTATTGAAAGGAGACTGAATAGATAATCATACCATTGCATGGTTGCATCAACTTGACTCGCCTCTGGGAGGATATCGTTGATGAAAGCCCCCCCGATGGTGGATAATATCTGCAGTCCGCCCCAAATTATGACAAAAACCCCAATCACTTTAGGTGCAGAACTGGGTTGTTGCATCAAAATCATTTGGTGTTGAGTTCCTGAAAGTTGCTGAGGCGTTCCCGTAATCATTACTGGTTCAAAAGCTTGATTATCCGAAATCATCATACTTGGAATCGATTTATCTTGCTCAGATTCAACATTTGCCCAAAAGTCGTCCTTCTCTTCCATGCTTTAACCACGCAAAGGGTGATTTATGAATCATCGGTATTCTTCAAGAAGGAAGACCGGTTCGCTTTGATTGGGGAGATAGCATGACAAACGTTCTTGTGGTCTACAAGAAAAACTTTGAATCAATTCATGATGATAGTCTTGACCACCTAAAATCTAGTCTTGAAGATGCTAAATCTAACCATCAATTACGCGTCGAGATTCGGGCAAGAGAGCGTGTAAGGCGAGCCGATTTCATTGGACGTGACCTCGTAATCGTTCTTGGAGGCGATGGAACTCTGACCTCCATCTCACATAACATCGATGAATCAACACCGGTCATGGGAGTAAATTCTCATCCCAAATCAGATGACCCTACAGGAAGTGTAGGATTCTACATGGATTCTACGCTCGATACCTTCTCTGAAGATTTAGAGAGAGCTTTGAGTGGAAAGGCGATAGTGAACAACCTCCCTCGATTGAGAGCAATTATTGATTCGACATCTGGGAACAGGTATACTACAGATCCTGCTATGAACGAGTTACTCATTGCAAATACGCATCAATATGCTCCAAGTAAATATCATCTTCGAAGAGGTGACATGAATACTGATCAGCAGAGTAGTGGACTTATCTTTTCAACATGGCTTGGACAAGGCGCTTGGTTTTCACATAGTCTTGACCCAACAAGTCTATCAGAAATTCGTAAAGTTGTTGAATCTGGTGAAGAAGATACGCATTATTTTGTTCTTGCACGCGATTTAGATCATCAAATGCGAGTCGATAAAAAATGGTCTTGGCTTGATTGGACTGAAACTACAACTCAATTTTTGAGCGATATGCATAGAGGCTATGTTGTCCCTGATGGGTGGGATGAAGTA
>JABGWN010000033.1 GCA_018645535.1 Methanobacteriota archaeon | reverse complement strand
ACCGATAGGATGAATCGATTGTTCCGCAGTGTCTCCTGATATTACAAATGAATGAGCCCTACGTTCAGGTCCACGGAATGAAGATGCTTTGAGTATCGTTCCATTTTCTTTCTCAACATCTGTACCTGTTGCAAGTAAACGGCGTTCGCCTTCGTTAAGGCCTGCAAGAGTTGCTCGATTACGATCAAAAACCCCTTGACTCGCTGCTTTTGTGATTTGCCACGCACAAGATGGAACGCTGTGTTTCGTTCCAAGAGCATCGAGCCGAATACTCTTGAATGGTTCAGGTTGAGGCATTTTTTCATGCCATTTAAGAGAGGAAACATCCGGATTGAGTTCAACCCATCTGTTTGTATGAGGTTCCCCTAACATCCAACGGACTTCGTATCCTAATTCGATGGATTTGGCTCCAAGTTGAAACCAAGCCCGATATTGATTGATGAGATCTGCAGAAGGAGTGTATTCAGGGGCTTCAGCATCAAATCCATCTGTTTCCAGAGCCTTCAAGATCGCTTCAGAAGTTGGTCCATAAATGATCAAAGGATGTTTTCGTCCATCCAGTGCAAGGGTCTGAAGAAAAGGAAGAACTCCCCATGTATGGTCAAGATGGCCGTGCGTTAATGCAATTGCTGCAATTTTGTGCGGGCGTAATGAAGCGTTTTTATCACTTCGTTTCATCATGCTGCGTTGTGTAGAATATCGAGTCTGAAAACCTTCACCTGCATCGATAATGACCAAACCCTCTTCGGTGGAAAGAACACTTCCACTCACATTTCGTGTCGACGTTGGTCGCGCTGATGCCGTTCCAAGAATATGTAATTCCATCATGAGCATTCTTCCTTATGCGCGGGATATTGGTGTTTCTGGGAACCATCGAAGCACAACGATGTCGTTAATCGATCGCACCCAACGCCAAGGAATTGCAACATGTATTGAATCTATGACAAGTTCAGGGGGCGTGTCTCGAACGAACAAATGTGTACATGTCATCGTCGAATGCTCGATAACTGTATCGTGAACTACGCCAAGAAAACGACCGTCTGGGAGGTAAACATGCAGACCTGTTACGTCTGTTAAACTGCGCTGGCCCTTACCCATTTGACGCCCTCCTGTGTTGGGGGGAGCGGAACAAGGACATCAAACAAACGCTTGATTTCACTTGCCACGGTTGAGGTTTGCCTTAAGAGAAGGACGCAACTTTTCTGCACCCTTACCCTTGTTGAAGAGACCACGTCCACGCTTTCCTGCGGATGTCTTTCCACGGTAAGCACGGCCACGATGACTCATGTTACCATTTGCTTGGCAGAAGACGCCGAGCTGCTTATCGTTGATGATAGCAGGGTGGTGTGTGTCGATCATGATAACTTCGAAGAACTTGTGTTTTCCATCTTCTCCAACCCAGTATGAGTTGAGAACTTCGAGGTTCGGGAAATGGCGTCCAACACGTTCTTCAGCAATTCGCTGTGTGTTCTTTGCCATTGTGATTTTGGAGATACCAGCCTTGGATGGCTTACGCTTCATGTGAATCTTACCCTTGCGAAGACCACCACGTCGAACACGAGTTCGAATGATGACTATACCTTGCTTGGCTTTGTACCCAAGACGGCGAGCAGCGTCGAGACGTGTCGGACGCTCAATTCTGCAGTTGACAGGTTCGCGGCGCCATTGGGCCATGCGAGTCTGTCGAAACATGTGCGGGAGAGCCTCTTTAGGCTTCTTCCAGGTTTCTCTCACGTAATGATGTAGTCCTTTTGCCATAGTATCAACTCAATGGAAGCAAGTTGCCGACTTTACACCCCTTTATGAGTCTGCCCATTCTAATCCATCCAAAGAATTGATGAAAAGCGCGACACACTTACTTGTTTTGGAGATAATTAATCCGGCGAATCGGTGGTTGTAATTTCAAGCCCTTCCGCAACGATTGATCGCCAACCACCCCACAACGAATATGCATCCTCGTACCCCATATCTTGTAGGGACTGGGCAGCGATTGCTGAACGGAAACCTCCTCCGCAGTAGAGGACAATTCTGTCAGATGTATCGAATGGGTGCTTCTCAATATCGCGTTCAAGCACACCCTTACTGATGTGTATTGCTCCTTTCATGTGACCCAATTCAAACTCATGAGTTTCCCTTACATCGATGATAATCAACGATTCATCATCCTTCACCATCGAGATGAAATCAGCAATATTGCACTCCTTGATGATCGATCTTGAATGTTCGACGCGGCGGAGAAAGAGAGGACTGTGCTTTTTGCCCATGATAGTAGATTCAGCCTTCTAATTTCAAGATATTCATCTATCTCTCTGAAAACATCTGTTCATATAGTGTGTCCTCGATTTTAACTCATGCTCGAGTGCAATATAGACGCCCAAGGACAAGCCGCACGATTCATCACAGGAGTAGCCGCAGTCTCTTTCGGACTGGTCCTAGCAGTATTCACTCTTCTTGGAGTTCTTCCTTCAACACTTGGCTGGATTGCCGTAGCGGGAAGCGTCTTTGGTGGAGCATTTGCCATTTTTGAAGCTCGAACTGCATGGTGCGTCGTTCGTGCTATGGGTTTCAAGACCCGCCTATGAAGAAATCAAGGTTTCAGGTTCCTCAAGAGCCTTGTACTGGTTGAATTTCTCAAAACCGAACATTGTCAATATGAGTGCTCCCAAACCAAAGTAGAGGACAATGTCCCACGATACTTTGAACACAAGTCTTGGAAGATTAGGAGTTACAGATAGATGGACTGCGAGAAGAGCAACTCTCAATGAAAACAGCATCAAAGCATACGTTAACGGCCATTTGATTTCCTTGAACATCTGGAACCAGAGAACTGTCATCAAAATCATTGGCCCACCTCCCATGAATCCCACCCAACTATTGCTTGGTGAAATCCGATCTCCGATGTATCCACCTGTAAGGAAAAGGTTTCCTGGGTCGATATCTCTTGGATGAGAAAGTCCGTCTAATTGCCCCATTGTAGCCCACCATGTGAACCATGCTCCGATAGGAATCAATGCAAGAAGGACACAGCGTGCAGATTCCAACATTGGTTTGTCTTGCCGTATTTTCAAGAAACTAAATTCTCGTTGCATCAGGTAGAAAAATCCCGTGTAGAGAACCATTGTTGTTGCTCCCGCATAGGCGCCCCAACTGATGGTAACCCAAGCAAACCCGACGAACCGAATTGGTGCAATTGAACTACGTTTATTCCCTCGAATACCTTCAACAATAGCCGTAATAATGCACAGAATGAATATCGAAAGAACAACCCAATCGATTGTATTGTCTTTGAACCACATAGCATAAGGCAACAGTCCAAATAAAGCACAAACCGTGAGAAGGGTAGATTTCGAACGTATTTTTTCGACGTGCCACAAATACAGGAGAGATGATGATGATGCAAGAACAATCGAGGCGAACAGCATCGACCACTCTTCTTGCTGAATCGTAACGAGATAATATCTTGTTAAAGAACCACCAAGTAGCCTATGATCACTTAGGAAGAAGGCGATGATACAGATCAGCGAGAACGGAATAAAGACTGTATACGGCATATGCTGTTTGGAATTATGAAGATAGTAACGGTCAAGGATAAGATATACAAATATCGTTAATCCGATTATGGATAAACGAGTCTCAGGATACATCATCATCGCAATTAGGACAAGAGCCAAGGCAGCCGCATGACGGTGATGGTAATTGAAATTACGCCAACGTTCTGATTGCAACATTATCAATCCAATGATAAATACGGAGACAGGCAATAGCAATCCCATTGGATAATACAGCCAAGCAGCAACATCTCGATTGTGTGATAATATGAGAGAACCTGCAAAAACAGACATGAGCCCTAAACACGTTGAGGCTTTGAAAGCGGTGGAAAAGCCTCTCTTATTCAGTAGGTTAAACAGAACGGCAGTTAGCGCCAGTATCGTAATCACACTAAGCACGATATCTGCCGACCGTATACCAATTTCATCAACATTGAGTCGTTCCCATTCAATCGTGGAACGTTCCAATCCATCCACATAGGTGTGGCCTTCTTCTTTCAACCAATCGTTACGAGCAACTGTTGCATTCCAGTTCCACTGATCGATCGCATCTCGCTTTTCTGGGGTTAAATCAAACGCATCCAATGGAATTTTTCCATGCACTGCATGTGGCATTGGTAAAGAGAATAACATTGATGGAAACGTAGCTAAGTCTCGTTGATTAACGCCTTCAACCACAACACCTGGTTTGATATTAGGGCCCCACATAAACGCCGCAACATCTCGTAAAACATCCAAATCAGAACCATGTTGGCCTGAATCCGTTAAGCCATGATCTGCAGTAACAACAACTGTCCAATCATCTGGTAGTAATTCGAATACCTCTTCTAAATT
>JABGWN010000228.1 GCA_018645535.1 Methanobacteriota archaeon | reverse complement strand
GATTCTCATTGCTATGCTTGCCCGTCAAGCAAGTCGAAACCGTTTGTTGAAAGAACGATCCGTTGAGCGTAAAATCGAATCTCAACTTATGGACGAAGAAGAACGTCGTGAACAATGGGTTTCCTATTACGTCGCAAATGGTGAATTCGACAAGGCCCGAGAACTCGGGTGGGTTGACCCAGCATCTGTGCCTGCATGGAAGCAACATGAGATTCAACAGCAAGAGCAATTGCAGGCATCCATTCCAACAATGCTTGACTTGGATTGAGTTTACGCATTGTTTGTACCGTTGCCCTTTAAGTGAGGGAGACTATGGAAAATCATGGCAGAGGCGCGTACGCGGCTATTGGTTGCATCCATGTTGGTGCTTCTTCTTGCGAGCCTTGTGCCAGTCCAAGCTAATGGTGAAACACCCGTACGTCTTGAAACCGAACTCATCAACGCTCCTCTAACGCCTTGGTATGGTTCAGGGGATGTTGTCGAACTTTCTTCTGCTCTTGTCAATGATGGAGTTCAAACCTCGATTACAGAGGACCCTTCGTGTGGAACTGTTCTGATGGTTCTAGATCAATCTGGAACTACAATCATCGATGAAGGAACCACTTGTCGTGGTCAAAGTAGAGGACTGGATGTTGCTTCAGGGACAACTACTCTTGATTCCCACACATGGAATCTCGAAGATGCTTCAGGCAATTTAGTCGCACCAGGAACCTACACCGTTACAGTCGAACTCGCAGGCTCAGAACTGAGTTCTTCAGTTGAGGTTAATGTTCAGCAAAATGCTGGGCTTCCATCCGAATTAGTCTACTCAAGTACACTCGCTTATCGTGGTGATTCAGTCGCTGTAGGTGAGCCAATCATTCTGTCCTACAAGGTGTACAACCCAACCGCTCTCCCCATTGAGTTATCAGTAACTGATGAATGCAAACTTCTCATTACGTTCGAATCAAATCTCTTCGGTCCAAGCTGTACACCAGTTGTTGAAACGATCGAACCATTCTCAGCCTTTGCACTTGGCCATTCCTTGTTGTATGCAACACAGCAAGGTGATTCATCCGTCACAGTCGCAACTCCTGATGGCATGACAATTAACACCCATTCATTCACAGTTTCACAAGGTGAGCTCCCCTCCGAACCTCTTGAATCCTCCATTAGCACCCTTTCGGAGTCCTATATTCAAGGCGAATTACTTGAAGGATCTATGAATCTCAAGAATGTGCTTGATGAGAGTGTCTTGCTCCAGTTTACGAACACCTGCCGAATGACCTACTGGGTCGTTGATTCTCTCGGCGATATTGTCTTTGATACCCTTTCTCAAAGCAATTGTAATAACGCCGGATATGACATGGTATTGGGACCATCTGAACTGAGTATGTTTGCTATGCAAGGATGGGCATTTGCAGATTCCCAAGGCTGTGCAATTCGTACTGGAGCATATGTCGTAGTAACAGAAGTTCCTGAATTTGGATACTTCGCTTCGAAAGAAATTGACTTCAGACGAACAAATTCTGTGAACTGTGATTCAAGCCCACTTCCAGTTTTGGATATAGAAATTGAAACAAATGAAGAGAACGTTGTCGAATTTGAATTACTCCTCAATGGTGATGTAAGCGGTTCTGAGATTCATTGGCTTGAAGCATGTAAGGCTACACTCCAAATGTGGGATGTGAATCTGGAGTCGAAGATTATCGACAAGAACATTCTATGCAGTTCTGATGAAAGTATTGACGACTCATTGCAGATTACAAGTGCAGACACGCTCCGTTTCAGTATTTCTGATTTAGACCAATACGAGTTTACTGAGGGTGAGTATCGGGTTCGTCTTCATCTTGCTATCGATCAAGATATCGATGCTGAGCAAACATTCACTTGGCCATTACCAGTTGAAGACACTCAGGAAGTCGAAGCAATAGACAATGAGGGCACACCTGTACAACAGATTGTCCTTATCACAGGAACGTGGAATGATGTCTCAACCTCAGATGGTACCTGTTGGATGATTGAAGATGCTGAAGAAAACGTCCGTATGATGTCAAGTAATTCCATCGAAACTTGGAGCCCTGAACGAGGCTCTTCAGGTATGTATGAGGCCGTACAAACCGAAGCCAACACTCCATGCAGCCGATTTACAGCAGACAGTTATCAGATCCAATCTATCGTCGATGAGCAACCATTTGTCATCGAAGAACCAGTTACTGAAACTAAGGATACAGCGGATGTGGTTCCTACGAACGAAGAGACCATCCCTGACTGGGCTCCACAAGCAGTTGCTGCTGTAACGATTGGTGCGCTTCTTTCGATGCTTGGCTTTGCTGCATTCAACAACGAAGCACTCCGTGTATCTGTGACACTTTCTGGACTCTGGATACTCGGCCTCATGGGTCGAACTTCAGAGACAACTGATGGACGATTCCAGCGTGGACGACTCATGGGTTACTTGACCGCAAATCCTGGATGTCACTTCCGAGCATTGCTCTCAGCCCTCGATATGAGTAATGGTCAACTTTCTCATCACCTTCGTGTACTTGAGCAGGAAGAGAGCCTTTGGAGACGCAAAGACGGTCGCTTGGTTCGCTATTACCCATTAACAAACAACCTTCACCCAATGCTTGAAGATGAGGATTTACCAGTTCCAATCCTCGCTCCAGATCCTCTCTCTTTGCAAGGAAAGATTCTGCTGGTCCTCGATCAAGACGGCGAACTTGGAGATTTCCCAACGCAAGCGGAACTTGCCAAGCGACTTGATAAATCTCAACAATTGATTTCTCATCATCTTCGAACACTCGAGAAGTATGGTCTGATTGAAGGACGTCGAATGGGAATGCGAAACCGATACAAACTTACGAAGGAAGCCATGTTCCTTCTTGAAACAAATGAAGCGTTTTTACGCAACGAGTTAACCTTCTGAAACCCCTTTGCTGGGGTGGATTGAAGAAGGAAAGCAGTAACGCAGGTTTGTCTAAGGAGTTGTCATGATGTCGGACGAGCGTAAAACCACCGATGAAGTTGCATGGCAACAAGCATGGGATGACGCAAAGGTCTTCATTGCCGAAAATAACGCCTCCAAACCAAAATTCTACTGTCTTGAAATGTATCCTTATCCATCTGGAAAGATGCATATGGGGCACGTTCGAAACTATTCTATCGGAGACGCAGTTGCTCGATATAAGCGAATGAAAGGATTCAATGTTCTCTATCCCATGGGCTTTGACTCGTTTGGAATGCCTGCAGAAAACTCAGCCATTGCTGAAGGCGGTCATCCTCATGATATTACAGAGAGAAACATGGCCTCGATTACAGAACAAATCAAGCGAATGGGATTCTCCTATGATTGGAATCGTATGTTGAAGAGCCATGATCCGAAATATTACAAGTGGAATCAACTGTTCTTTACTCGCTTCTTCAAGTCTGGACTTGCCTATCGAGAATATGCCCCAGTCAATTGGTGCGATTCCTGTTCAACCGTTCTTGCAAATGAGCAAGTCAAAGCTGGACGATGTTGGCGATGCAACGGACCAGTCCGTCAAAAGGACATGAGTCAATGGTTTATCGACATCACAAAGTATGCTCAAGAACTTCTTGATGGATTGAAAACAATCGATTTCCCAGACAGTGTTCGCTCGATGCAAGAAGACTGGCTTGGTCGCTCTGAAGGTGTTGAAATCGAATTCGGAATCGAAGATTCTGATGAAACAATCCGCGTCTTTACAACTCGTCCAGACACCTTGTTTGGCGTTACCTTCGTTACCCTCGCACCAGAACACCCACTAGCAGAAGAATTGGTCAAAGGAACGGATCATGAGGCCGATTGGAAAGCCATGTACGATGTCTATGCAAACATGAGTGAATTCGATCGAATCAAGAATCTCAACAAGAAAGAAGGTGTCTCACTCGGTCGTTTCGCAATCCATCCATTGACAGGAGATCGTATTCCTATCTGGGCTGGTAACTTCGTTCTCGCTTCGTACGGAACTGGTGCTGTTATGGCCGTCCCTGGTCATGATGAACGTGATTTTGATTTCGCACAAACCTACGACCTTCCTATTCGAAGAGTGCTCGTTGAGAAGGAAGATGGGGATGCTTCGGAAGAACTGGACAAGGCATTTACTGATGATGGGTTCATGGTGAACTCAACATCGGATGGATTTGATGGCCTCTACGGTGATGATGCAAGAGATGCTGTTGCAAGTGCTCTTGAATCCATGGACAAGGGTGAACGAAGAGTCAATTGGAAAATACGCCCATGGCTCATCTCCAGGCAACGCTACTGGGGAACACCTATCCCGATTATTCATTGTAAGGACTGTGGAGCAGTACCTGTTCCAGAAGATCAACTTCCGGTTGAACTTCCACGAGATGTTGTCTTCGATGGAAAAGGAAATCCATTGGAAACATCCGCTTCCTTCCTCAACACAACATGTCCTGAATGTGGTAAAGCAGCGCAACGTGAGACCGATACGATGGACACGTTTGTCGATTCATCCTGGTACTTCCTACGCTATACTGATGCAACCAATCATGATTCATGGTATGAATCAGACATTGCTGATTATTGGATGAATGTTGACTTCTATTGTGGTGGAATTGAACACGCACAGATGCACCTGATCTACGCTCGGTTTTACACCAAAGCCCTTCGAGACCTTGGATTCCATACCATTGATGAGCCATTCAGTGAATTGCTTTGTCAAGGAATGGTCAACAAAGGTGCTCCGTTCTGCGAAACCTGTTCCATTACACTCTCAGTTAACCATGCAGGCTCACCGTGCCCTCACTGTGGCTCTGAATTGACACAGCGTTCTGCAAAGATGAGTAAATCACTTGGAAACACAGTTTCGCCTGAACAGATGATTGAAGAATTCGGAGCAGACACTGTTCGTTTGTTCATTCTCTTCGCTGCAAACCCTACTGCTGGTATGGATTGGTCGGATACAGCGCTCGAAGCAAATCACCGAGTTATGATGCAGTTGCAGACAATGCCTGAACAACTGCTTGCTTGGGATGGTGCTCCGACGACTATCGATGCATGGATGATGGCTCGACTTCGCCAGCGTGTTCAACAATGGACTGATGCAATGGATCGATTCGATTTGAGAAGAGCTGTCGAATGCTCTCATTATGACATGGTCAAAGACATCAACTGGTACGTTCGTCGTGGCGGTGGTAATGTCGAAGTTGGACGAGAAGTTCTCGATGCATGGACGCATATGATCGCAGTAGCAACACCTCACCTTGCTGAAGACTGGTGGTCCTATTTGGGAGGAGAAGGCCTTCTTGCTGCTCACACATTCACTGAAATGGATCCATGTTCCCTTGAAGACCAGGAACTCCTCGATGGAGAAACATTGATTCGAGATCTCCTTGAACAGGCCCGTAAGGTTCGCGGCGTTGCAGAACGTCATCTCGAGGGAGAAGCAACTTCACTCACCATCATCACAGCTGCTCCATGGCGCTACGAGATGGCTGAAATGGCACTGCAACATCTTGCTGAAGGAAACAATGTGAAAGCATTCATGGGAATTCTTACACAATCAGATCTTGCTCAAGGAGAACATCGTGGAGAACGGCTTGGATTCTGGAACAAACGTATGCTTCCTCAAGTGTTCAAATGGGATGATGAAAAGAAGCGAATCCTTCTTTCAAATCTTGAAGAAAACAGTATTTATCGAAACAGTTCAGCCTTCATTGCAAATGAACTCGGTCTTGATAGCGTCGATGTTGTTCACGGTGAAAGCGAAGAAGATACGACAGGAAAAGCAGGCGTTGCGGTTCCACTGTCACCGGCATTCATCTATGCGTGAGACTATTCTTCGGACGTACCTACGTCATCGAGAGGGGTTTCAACGACGAGTGGTTGAGCCATTGGTTGAGGGACCGCAGGCATTGTCTTCGGCGCAGATTGAGGCTTTACTGGCTTGAATGTCATGAAACCAGCTACGATTGCAAGAAGCAAAGCAAGTACGATAAGAATCTGATTTATTCCAAACGAAGACGATTCCTCTCCACTTGATGCATCGTTGTTTACAATGAGTTTACAGCCATCCGAATCAACTTCATCACCAGCAACCGTAACAGGGCAAAGATCGTCCGCATTGAGGACACCATCAGAATCAGAATCTGCTTGTAGAGCAGAGCACCCGTCGCCATCAACGATGGTACTCAGGGGCGTTCTAGCACACAAGTCCACTTCATTGAGAACGCCATCTGCGTCATCATCGACATCTTCCACACCATCGACACATCCGTCCCCATCTGCGTCTTGTGAAGGCAATACAGCTCCAATTAATCCGCGAGGGCAAATGTCGAGGACGTCTTCAAATCCATCATTATCATCATCTGCATCTTCACCATTATCATGGCATCCATCTTGGTCCCAATCGAGATTAGCATCTGAGGAATTCCATCCTATGACGCCCTTTGGACATTGGTCAATTGGTGTTGTACCCATCATATCTAAGACACCATCATTGTCATCATCAAAGTCATTTAGACTGTCAAGACAACCATCTCGGTCCCAATCGTTGAACACTTCAGAATTCCAAGAATCAAGATCTCTCGGACATTGATCGTTGGTATTTTCAATACCATCTCCATCTTCATCAGAATCACATGGATCCCCGAAATTATCGTTGTCAAGATTCTCTTGACCTTCATTGATGATGGTGGGACAATTATCCATTTGATCGACTAAACCATCGCCATCGGAATCAAAGTCCGAACATCCATCGCCTTCAATATCAGTTTCAAGGGTTGAAATCCATCCAATTGGACCTTTCTGGCATGAATCGAGGTGATCGAATACCGTATCGTTATCATCATCAAAGTCTTCATCTGAGTCTCGACATCCATCGCTATCGTGATCCGTCCATTGCGTACTCGACCAGCCTATCTGGCCTTGAGCGCAACCATCAAGATCGTCTGCAATACCATCGTTATCGTCGTCTGGGTCGCATTCATTTCCGCGCTCATCAGCATCAAAATTGAGTTGCAATGAATTCTCGACTCTTGGACAATTATCCACTCCATCGAGAACACCATCACCATCAATATCGGTTTCATAGTGCCATACGCCACCATCATACCAGCCTACTGAAGTGATATTATGCGAACCAAAAGACCCCGAATCTTCGTATGAGAAGGCCATTAGTGAACCTCCTTCGGAAGATGGGTGAATCTCGTACACATCATCTTGGCCTGTGCTTCCACCAATCAAAGCCCATTCCCAGGAACCGGATGTATCTCTTTCTGCAAGGAAGATATCTGTGCCATAGTAACTCGTATCTTGATCGTAATCAGCAAGCACTTCTGTGCCGAGTGTGAATCCATATGTTGTAACACCTGCGAAAATGGATGAACCTGACGACGTTTGATATGCAGCATTGAATGAATCATAACCGACACCACCCTCAGTAGTTAGGCCATTCCATGACCCAAGAGTATCGAGTGTTGCGATGTATCCGTCAACCCATTGTGGGTTTCCAGTGTAATCATTTCCAAAAGAGGCATTTCCCTCGAAACTTCCGTACACTTGGATGGATTGCTCCTCGCCAGAAATACAGCCATAGGTTCGATCATCGTTTTCTCCACCAGCGTGTTGGAGCCATTGCCAATCATTCGCATCGTACTTAGCCACTACAATATCGCTTCCTCCAGCAGATTCAATCGAACCAGATTCCTCAAAGGAGATTTCACCTACAAAAGTCAACGCGATGAATGTTTCTCCAACCGAATTTTGACAAAAGCCACCGAACGGGTCCACGCCTAAGTCCGACATTGCAGTATGGCCTGATTCCAAAATCCCATTCTCATCAAACATCATCAAAGCAATACCTGGCTCAGAAGAGCCAAGGAAAATTGTTCCATTTACATCGAGCATATCTCGAAAGAGGACACTTACATGGATGGTATCATACAAATCAACGTACAAATCGGTCAAGAAGAGATCTTGGCTGTTCGCAATCGAAACTGCCCAAATCCATCCTATATCCATATCATATCGAGCAAGGAATGCATTGCCTTCATCGAAATTCTCTTCTTTGCCCAGAGTTGGTAATTCACCAAGAGTCATGTTGCATGCAAGGCCTGCACTACCCAAACAATAGCTTCCTCCAACAATGATATCTCCATCACTAAGCATTGCAATCGAGTCTACTTGATCGACACCAGAACTTCCAAACGCTGTACTAAAATACCATTCATTGGATTCATTCGAAAAAGCAAGAAAGCCATCTTTATCGTTGCAAAGACCAGTGTCACAAACCTGACTCGAATCATGACCATTTTCTCCAATAAGAATTGATGAAACAAACGTACCGCCTACGGCAACTGAATTATTGGCTAGGGGTACAATATCCGTAATCCAATCTTCACTAAAACCTCCAACCGACATAACCCAGCCCAATGTGGCATTCCCTTCCTCTGTAGAAGAGACGATTTCCATATCCTCTAATTGAAGAGGCTCTGGAACGAAAACAGTTGCTAAAACAAGTATCATTAGAACAGAAATCGGTCGATACATGAATCTCTGAGACACTGCCACTTCATCAATATGTTGCGAGTTTGGTTCAACAAAAAACAACGATGTGTTCAAGGACGGTCGGCGTTCGTTTCCACATATGACACAACGTCGCGGTAACAATAGACGGGGTGGAGACAATCGCCAACAGAAGAAGCGACGTTACGGTGGACCAAGAAAAGCGAGTCTTATCGAGCAATCTGCTAAAGATATTGAAACATTCAGGACCAAAGCCAACAAGCGCTTTGATTACGAATTCATGGGCGTTCAACCAATTGGATTCCCTGATGAAATGGAAGACCCTAAGTCCTTCAAATTTGAATGGAAATGTAACCCAGTAAACCTCGCTGATGAAGAACGAATGGCAAATTATGTCGTTCGAAAAGGTGAATTCGGTTGGGTTGATGATGACCGTGTGGATGAAATCGCAGAATTCGGGAAGTCAACCTCAATCGCAGTTGAACAAGCACTCTCCTTGAGATCAGCCCTACTCCAGCAAAAGACAGTGTATGGGCATCATAGCATGAAGCGAAAAAGTACACAGATGCTTCGAGATTACAAACAAGGAACAAGTGTAGTCGAACTCTCAAAGAAATACGATTTTCCTCCAATGAACATATTCCGAACTATCCTTGCTGAGAAAGGATGGTCGAAAACGAAGATCAAGGAATCTTTCAAAGCCCCTTCACGGTTTTCGGAACGGGAACGTTCTGAATTTGAAAGCGCAGAGGAAGCAGATCGTGTTTCAAATGTCGATCAAAGCGAAACCCATCTCAGAGCAGATCTCTTCGAAAACATCCTTGCAGATTGGTTTGAAGAACAAGGCGTTCGATTGCGTCGACAACCTGAATTGGTCAAGGAGCAATCTGTCGATCATGGACGACCAAAGGTCACTCCTGACATCCTCTTCCTCGACCATGTATCCATCAACGGCGAGCCTGTAGCTTGGATTGATGCCAAGCATTTCTATGGTGCTGATGTTGAATTCCAACGTAAGAAAATGAAGAAACAAATGATGCGATACATCGACGAATGGGGAGGTGGAGCGATTGTATTCCGCCACAGTTTCTCAGAGAATCTCTTCCTTCCTGGTGTCCTTATGTTGGATGCAAGTCCATTAGATTTATCTGAACTCGATGCTCACTCGTGATTCATTCTCGATGGACTGAGCGATGTTTGCTCCGCTCCAAACCCAAGTTGTTGAAGTTCAGATGCAAGCATATTGAGTGTTTCTTCTGAAAGGGGTTCGTTGAGTCTAGTCGGTAAAAGAACACAAGAAGTTCCAAGCATGCAGAGACGAATTCGAATGCTTGCTTGAAGTTGATGGGACTGAATAATAGAACGAACGGATTCGAGTAGATCTC